>JANWVW010000013.1 GCA_025056095.1 Bacteroidia bacterium | reverse complement strand
AGCGAAGTACCGAAGCGAAGCGCAGTGCGGAATGCCCCGACCCTTGCGTCAGCAAGGGGCACGCCCAAAAAATTAAAAAGCAAATTACTTTTAGACCTAACTTAATCAAGTTTGTATTTTTGCTGATAAGGTTATACCTTTGTACAGATGAAAAAGAAAATAAAACTCATAGAAATTGCCCACGGCAGAAGTGGTGATAAAGGAGATGCCTCTAATGTGGGAATCATTGCTCGCCACCCCAAGTATTATGAGTTTTTGAAAAATACACTTACAGAAGAAGTAGTAGCTAAATACTTTGAAGGCTTTTGCCATAAAGTAGTACGTTATGAACTGCCTAACCTACACGCTCTAAATTTTTTACTTTACGGTTCTTTGGGAGGAGGAGGAACAGTATCCCTTAAACTAGACGCACAAGGTAAAACCCACGCCGCAGCACTTTTACGAATGGAAGTAGAAATAGATGAAAATTTACTAAAAGATTAACATAATTTTGTTGTGTACATGGAGATTACAGGTTATTCCGCCGTAGCAGAAAAACTTAAAGGTTCAGATATTCTCAAAATAGCTAATCGCCTGCGGGATATGATAGCCCAAGGCGAGCGAGTATGCAATTTAAGCGTAGGGGATTTTAGTCCCAAAGAGTTCCAAATTCCTCAAACCCTCAAAAAACTAATTATTCAAAGCTATCAAAACAATGAAACAAATTATCCACCTTCCTACGGCACAATAGAACTTCGCAAAGCTGTACAAGCCTTTTATAAGAGAAAATTCGGATTGGAATATGAGTTAGATGAAATTCAAATTACCAGTGGCTCAAGACCTGTAACGCATGCTTTTTATTCCTGTACATTAGACCCAAATCACACTCTTCTCTACCCCGTACCTAGCTGGAACAACGATTTGTATGCTGTACTAACTCAAGCTAAAGAAATTCGCCTACTTACAAAACCTGAAAATGGGTTTCATCCTGTACGAGAAGAATTAGAACCTCATATTGAAAAAGCGAACGTTTTAGCACTCTGCTCACCGAGTAACCCAACTGGCACAATGTTTACAGAGAAAGCCATTCGTGGAATATGCGAATTGGTATTACAAGAAAATGAACGTAGAAAAGGAAAACAAAAGCCCCTTTACGTACTTTTTGACTCTGTATATTGGATGCTTACTTTTGGAAAGTACAAGCATTACAATCCCGTAGTGCTTTACCCTGAACTTAAAAACTATGTAGTAATCGTAGATGGTATTTCTAAGTGCTTTGCTGCTACGGGCGTAAGAGTAGGCTGGGGCTTAGGTCCCAAGCATCTTATTAGTAAGATGACTCATGTTATCGCGCATGCAGGAGCATGGGCGCCACGAGCAGAACAAATTGCCTTAGCACAATACCTCTACCTTGATGAAGACATTGAAGAATATGTACAGAAAACTAAACAAGAAATCTCTCAACGGCTAAACAAACTTTATGAAATTATGCAACATCTAGCCCAAAAAGGATATCCTGTTTATGCTATTGAACCGCAAGGAGCTATGTACCTCTCTGTGCAGTTTAACCTTTTTGGCAAAAAAACACCCCAAGGTGTAGTATTACAAAATAATAGCCAAATTGCTGAATACTTGTTAGAATACGCTAAGCTTGGTATTGTTCCTTTTCAAGCCTTTGGATACCCAGAGGAAAATGGATGGTTCAGACTATCCGTAGGTGCAGTGAGCATGCAGGATATAGATTGGCTAGCAGAAACAATAGAAAAAGCAATGATGCAACTTAATTAAACCTTTCTGCTCTGTTTTAAGTTACTTTTGTAGGTTCTAATTTTTATTTCTAACTTGCAAAGCCAAAAAAGTATGAATCGTGTTCAAATTGCACCTGATAAAGTAGTTGATATTCTATCTCGCCATATCTTGACCGATGGCTATGACCTTACTTTGGATATGAAAAATAGTCATGGGTCGTATTTGTATGATTCGAAGCACAAAAGAGAACTATTAGATTTCTTCACCTTTTTTGCATCAGCGCCTATTGGTTTTAATCACCCTAAAATGCTCAATGACAAAGAATTTTTAGATGCTCTTATGCGCGCAGCACTGACTAATCCCAGCAACTCTGACATTTACACTGTGGAATACGCCCAATTCATGTCTATTTTTGAGCGCGTAGCCATGAATAAAGACTTCAAATATGCTTTCTTTATTGCAGGAGGGACATTAGCTGTAGAAAACACGCTCAAAGCTGCAATGGATTGGAAAGTTAAAAAGAATTTTCAAAAAGGCTACCGATACGAAAAAGGACATCAAATTTTGCATTTTGAACAAGCTTTTCACGGTAGAAGCGGATATTGCTTATCTCTAACCAACACCAGTCCCGAAAAGACAGCTCTATTCACTAAATTTGATTGGCCCCGAGTAATCAACCCTAAAATCAAGTTCCCCTACACAGACGAAAACTACGAAGAGCTCAAAAAACGAGAAGAGCTAGCCATCAAGCAAATCAAACAACACTTCTATGAGCGCAAAGATGATATTGCCGCAATTATCATTGAACCTATTCAAGCCGAAGGAGGGGATAACCATTTTAGAGCAGAGTTTTTACAAGAACTCAAAACCTTGGCATTAGAAAATGAAGCTCTACTTATTTTTGACGAAGTACAAACAGGAGTAGGTTTAACAGGTAAATTCTGGGCTTATGAGCACTTTGGTGTAGTACCTGACATGATTGCTTTTGGTAAAAAGATGCAAATTTGCGGCTTAATCTGTGGGGAACGCATTGATGAAATACCTGACAATGTATTCCACGTACCTAGCCGTATCAACTCTACTTGGGGCGGAAATTTGGTAGACATGGTTCGTGCAGGTAAGATTCTAGAAATTATTGAAGAGGATAACTTGGTAGAAAACGCTGCTATTGTAGGCGAGCATCTACTTCAAAGATTATATAGTGTCGCAGAAGCTTATCCTGACAAAGTGAGCAATGTTCGTGGGCGTGGCTTAATGTGCGCATTTGACCTTACTTCAAGAGCTCAAAGAGATGCGCTTATCCGAGAAGCTATGAAGGAAGGTTTGTTTTTATTAGGTTGTGCGGAAAAAACCATACGTTTTCGCCCACCTTTGAATATCAGCAAGGAGGAAATTGATAAAGGCGTGGATATTATTAAACATGTAATGCCTAGAATCTAATGTATTTTTTAGCAAACTAACATCGCCGCAGATTTTTACTTTTCTGCGGCTACTGCTTTATTAAAGCAACAAACTGCATTTTTTAAGCATTTTACAAAAGAGGATTTCATTTTTTTGGGCGTGCCCTTGTGGGCTTTTGCCCACAAGGTCGGCGTGCTACGGGCTACGCTATCGCTTCGGTGCTACGCTACGCTTCGCTCCGCACCGTGCTAACGCACGCCCTTCGCATGCCTCACGCAAAGGATCTCTGAAACCATCGTTTCTCTGTTTCTTATGCAAGGTTTTAGTTTGTAAGAGATTGTATTTTAAGCATAAACAAGGTAGAGACATAATTGCAAAGGTTGTTCGCGTGAGGGGCATGGAGCATGCCCGTAAGGGCAGTACGAAGCGCAGCGAAGTACCGAAGCGAAGCGCAGTGCGGAATGCCCCGACCCTTGCGCAGCAAGGGGCACGCCCAAAAAAAATAAATCCTCAAATCATATATCTTTGCTTCATGATTACTTCCATGACAGGTTTTGCAAGTGTCGCACAAACTTTTAATGACTATCAAATACAATGTGAAATGAAATGCCTCAACAGCCGAGCAATAGAACTTACTCTAAACCTGCCCCAATACCTCAACGACAAAGAAATAGAAATCCGCAATGTCTTAACACAAAAGTTAGAACGGGGCAAAATATATTTCAATCTCTCTATTGAGTTTGCTTCTACACACAGCTTGACCGAATTTACTATTGATGAGCACACCGCAGTAGGATATTGGAACGCTATACAAAAACTAGCTCATAGGTTAAACATACCTGTTACAGAGCGCAGCTTTGTTCACCTACTTCAAATGCCAGAAATATGGAAAAAAAATAACTCTACCGATGTCCCTCAATTGTGGCAAAACATATTGAACGTAATACATCAAACCATAGAACAAGTGTTAGCTTTTAGGACGCAGGAAGGTAAAAACATAGCCAAATTCTTAAAAGAAAGTGTAAAAAAAATTCAGAGTCTTACCATGGAAATAGAAAAATATGAGCTCAACCGTATTCCTGCGATGAAAGATAAATTGCTCCAAATTCTCAAAGAGTATTCCGTCAACTTGAATGAGGATAGATTGATGCAAGAGTTGGTATATTATGCTGAAAAATATGACATTACAGAAGAAAAAACTCGTCTATTACATCACTGCCAATACTTTGTAGAAAGTTTAGAAAGTCCGCAAAATAATGGAAAAAAATTGCAGTTCATTGCTCAAGAAATGCATCGAGAAGCAAATACGTTAGGCGTCAAATCTAATCACATAGAGATACAAAAAATAGTCGTCAGAATTAAGGAAGAAATTGAAAAAATAAAAGAGCAGCTCAATAATGTTGCGTAGATTTGTCTTTTTAATCCAATAATTGAATTTTTGCTAATGGGCTACAAAAGCAAAGTTATTATATTTACTGCGCCAAGCGGTTCGGGAAAAGGTAGTATACTTTCTCGTGTATTACCCTTGTTCAAAAATATTGCTTTTTCGGTATCTGCTACTACACGCGCGCCGCGCAAAGGCGAAATAAACCATGTACATTATCATTTCATCACAGTAGAGCAGTTTCAAAACCATATCAAAAATAACGATTTTTTAGAGTGGGAAGAGGTCTATGAAGGCACATTCTACGGAACACTTAAAAGTGAAACCTATCAACTGCTCAATCAAGGCAAGCATGTTCTTTTTGAGGTAGATGTTAAAGGCGCTTTATCTATCAAGAAGTATTTTCAAAATCGGGCTTTATCTATTTTTATTCAACCGCCCAGCTTAGAGGAGCTCAAAAAGCGCCTTATTGAACGAGGTACAGAAACCGAAATTACCTTACAACAACGGCTAAAAAAAGCAGAAACCGAAATTATGCAAGCCCATTTATTTGACAAAGTTGTTATCAATGATGATTTAGAAGCAGCTTGTCAAAAAGTTGAAAAAATTCTTAGAGATTTTATAGGTGAGCAGAATGAAAAAACACCGTTTTAATCATTTTTACACTACTGAAAGTGTTTATTTTTGTTTAAAGGGGATAAAGCCCATTTCAGCCACTAATTTTTGGGCTTCATCGGTAGTGGTCCAATCTAAAAAATTTTTTACTTCGGGCTTGGGATTTTTGTGTGTCATTAAATACAAGTGCCGTATGAATACGTATTTGTTTTGGTCAATGTTTTCCTTAGTAGGAGGATAAAAATTTTTATCCAAAACTACATTATCACAATCCTGCAAAGGTAGTACAGTAACATTTTTAGATGCATGCAAAAGCTTTCCATAAGCAATAGCGTGGACATCCTTTTCTACTTGGGCTACCATTTCTTGGGAAGTATTTTTGATAGGTAGCCCTTCTGCATATTCTTTGTTAAGCATCAAAACGGCTTGAAAAGTTTGAGAAGTACCTGACAAATCAGGCATACGAAATGCCTTGATAGGTGCGTTTTTACCTCCTACTTGTTTCCAGTTGGTAATTTTGCCCGAAAATATGTCTGCTAATTGTTCACAAGTAAGCTGTTTAACAGGATTTTTTTTATGTACAAAAACCGCTAAAACTTCAGTACCAATGACCTTTTTAACCAAAGGTTCTTCATAAAAACTATGCATTTCCTCAGCAATAGTAGTTAGAGGAGGTTTTGTAGTAGCACAAATATCTACCCTTTTTGCCCTAAGGTCTTCTAGTCCTTTTTCAGAGTGACCACCTTTGACATCTATGATGATATTTGGATTTTTTTGCATGTAAGTTTCTGCTAAGCGTATCATCATTTTTTTCATCGTTTCTGAACCTGATATGTAAATATGCGCCTGTTGGGCAAATACATTCGCTGCACCTATTATTCCACAAATGATTAAACTTTTGACCTTGTTCAAAATCATGTAAGCAAATATACTAAAAGGTTAGGCATATCTAACTTTGTTAAAGACATTTGCGTTGTACATTTGCAGATAGGTATGAGATACGGGATTATTGGCGGAGGTCCAGCAGGTTTATATGCAGCTTATTTGCTAACTCAGGCAGGAATAGATTGTACACTGTTTGACCACCAAATTCCTTATGAAAAACCTTGTGGGGGTGGGGTTACTAGCAAAGCTTTTAGACAGTTTGAAATATTGAAAGATTTGCCAACTTTCTCAAAAATTATTCATGATTTCCGATTTATTGCCCCTAATAATCGAGAAGTGAAGGTAAAGTGTCAGCAACCATTACAGATTGTATCTCGTAAAGCATTGAGCATATACATGTTAGAAAAGTGCAAGGAGGTTAATGTAAAGTGGATACCTGAGCAAGTTCAAAAAATTATTCATACTTCTACAAGCTTTGAGGTACATACGCACACTCAACATGTTTACAGGTTTGATTTTATTATTGGTGCTGATGGGGCTCAAGGTATAAGCCGCAGATTTCTTGGCGCTCCCCCATTTTTGAAAAACAGATATTCAGGAATAGGCTACTACATTGAAGGATTGAACGAAAACGAAGCTGTGATTAAGTTTTACAAAAAACGCACAGGATATTTGTGGGTATTTCCTCGCCAAGACCATAGTTCGGTAGGTTTTTTCTCATTAGCAGGAAGTTTTTCCAAAGAGTTGGCTTACAATACGGTTAAAGAATTTTTATCTACTTACTATCCTAGCTTTGAGCTTAATCCCAAAAAGTATTATTCGGCTACTATTCCTATTGTGTGGCAATGGCATCCTGGACATATACAAGGCAAAAACTGGGCTTTAATCGGTGATGCAGGCGGATTTACAGATCCAATTACAGGGGAAGGAATTTACTATGCTTTTAAGTCCGCAGAGTATTTAGCCCAATCTATCATTGACAACAAGGTGGAAGAGTATTATCAAAGGTGTAGCCCCATCATTCAGGAGTTACAGAAGTCGGCTTCTATTTTTCCGAAGTTTTATCAAACTTGGTTTACTAATGCTATGGTTTTGATGGCGCAGAAAAGTCCGTTTATTCGCAAGGTTCTAACAGATTTGATACTTGGGCAGCAGCCTTATACTACGCTCAAAGCTACTTTGAAAAAAAATATTCCGCTGGTGTTGAGTGAAATAGTCGGGATAAGGTGAATTTTTTGACAGTTTTTGAACTATGAAGTTTTTTTGGGCGTGCCCCTTGCTGACGCAAGGGTCGGGGCATTCCGCACTACGCTTCGCTTCGGTACTTCGCTAACGCTTCGTACTGCCTAACGGCATGCTCCATGCCCCTCACGCAATTGACCTGTGCAGTTATGTCTTTACCTTGTTTAAGCTTGAAATACAAGTACTTACAAGCTAAAACTTTGCATAAATTACAGAGAAATGGATTTTTCAGAGATTCAATTGCGTGAGGCATGCGGAGGGCGTGCGTTAGCACGGTGCGGAGCGCAGCGTAGCACCGAAGCGAAAGCGTAGCCCGAAGCACGCCGACCTTGTGGGCATGAGCGCAAGCGAAATGCCCACAAGGGCACGCCCAAAAAAATTAAAATCTAACCCTTATGTAAAAACATAAACCTTAGTCTTGGTTCAGTTTCTATACTTTGCAAACTCTGAATTTATCCAATCCCAAAATTATCATTTACCTCTTTGAGTATATGCCCCATTTCTTGGTAATACTTTTCAGATGCAGGAACTAAGGGCAAACGAACATTCTTCAAACATATTCCCATTATTTCTAATGCTGCTTTTACTCCAACAGGATTACCTTCTGCAAACAAAAATTCCATAAAACGCAACAACTTGTAGTGATACTCACGAGCTTTGTCATAATCGCCCTGCAAAGCAAAACGCACTTTTTGACTTACCTCACGCGGAAATACATTAGCGGCTACGGAAATTACTCCAATAGCACCCACGCTCACAAAAGGCAGAGTTAAATTGTCATCCCCTGAAGTAACTAAAAATGAAGCAGGCTTTTGAGCAATAATATGCATAACTTGATGTACACTCCCCGCCGCTTCTTTGACCGCAACTAAATTTTTGAAATCGTTCGCTAAACGTAAAATTGTTTCAGGATTCATGTTAATCCCTGTACGAGGTGGGATATTGTACATAATAATCGGCAAATCTGTGCTTTGAGCAATAGCCGCATAGTGCGCATATATTCCATTCTGATTAGGTTTATTGTAATACGGACATACAGACAAAATTCCATCTAATTTGTAGTTTTTGGTATAATACTCTACCTCCTGAATAACTTGGCGAGTATCATTTCCCCCAATCCCCATAACCACAGGCAGCTTGCCCTGATTGGCTTCTAGTACAGTTTCTATAATTTGTTTTTTCTCTTCTTTAGTAAGAGTAGGGCTTTCACCTGTTGTACCCATAGGGACAAGATATTCCACACCCCCTTCTATCATGCGGAATACTAATCTTTGTATAGCCTTGGTATCTATTTGATTATCTGCTGTAAAAGGTGTTACCAAAGCTACTCCTGTTCCTTTGATAAATGCTGTATTCATGGTCTTATTTTTTGCAAATAATGAATGATAGAAAGTAAATTTTGTTCATTTAGATTACCGTAGATATCAGGAATAACTAATTCATAACAATCCCAATTACTGTCATGTATGCCTACACGCATAGTAATATCCATTGCACAGCATAAGTACTGCGCAGCAATATTATCTTTTGGGGTAAGGTCAATAGAGACATCAAAGTGCTGGTCTATAAACATTTCTACGGCAGAGTATTTAGGAATGCCTAGTAAATTTGTTTGGGAGTTATCAATGCGTGTGCGTTCATAGGTGTAAGGAAGTAAAGAAGGTTCTTTTTTGCTTTTGAGAAATTCTAATACCTTAACCCGAGTAGTATGTTTTTTCAATGTATCAATAAACTTAGTAATACACACCGCTTCATTAACATTCTGCGGAGAAATAAACAAAATAAAGCTTTTAGTATCTTGCCAAGCAATACTGCTGTGAACAAAGTGCTTTCTTTTATTCAATCGCTGAAATTGAAGTCTCTGAATAATTTTGAGCGGCATATCTGCATGAGCAAATTAACACAAAATTTTTCTTAAAGTCTATTTTTATTCAAAATTATGAACCGTGTGAGTGTCTAATTTTAATTTGTATAATTGCTACATGCCGAGTATTCGTGAGCTGTTTTACCAACATGTAGCACAAACTAGTCCTTATCCCCTTGCTTTGGAAGTAGAAAAAGCCGAAGGTATTTACATTTACGATAATCAAGGTAAAAAATATATTGACTGCATCAGTGGCATTTCTGTCAGCAATATTGGACACAGGCATCCGAGAGTTATACACGCTATTGAGACGCAGTGTAAAAAGTATCTGCACACTATGGTCTATGGAGAGCATATTCAAAGCCCGCAAGTAGAATTAGCTACAACTTTGTGCAGCTATCTTCCTAAATCACTCAATAGTGTGTATTTTGTGAATTCAGGAAGTGAAGCCGTAGAAGGGGCTATCAAGTTGGCTAAACGCTATACAAATAGAAAAAAGATTATTGCTTTTCATCAGAGTTATCATGGTAGTACATTAGGTGCAATGAGTGTCAACGGTTCTTACAGTTTTAAGTATAGATATGAACCTCTATTACCTTACGTGGAATTTGCATTACTTAATAGCCAATGTTGCTTAAATAGCATAGATGAAAATACCGCAGCAGTACTTATAGAACCTATACAAGCAGAAGCAGGAGTAAAAATAGCCCATATAGATTACTTAGAGAATCTTCGTAAGAAGTGCGATGAAGTTGGAGCTTTGCTGATTTTTGATGAAATTCAGACAGGATTTGGGCGCACAGGTACATTATTCTATTTTGAACAAATAGGAATAGTACCTGATATTTTGCTTACTGCCAAAGGTATGGGCGGAGGTATGCCTATCGGCGCTTTTATAGCACCTAAAAGTATTATGCAAACTTTGTCTTATGCACCTATTTTAGGACATATTACAACCTTTGGCGGGCATCCTGTATCCTGCGCAGCAAGCTTAGCTACCTTACAAGTAATCACAGAAAAAGACTTTTTGGACTCTGTACGACATAAAGCAAAACACATAGAGCAGAGACTTAAAAAGTTCAAAAATATACGAGGTTACAGTGGAATAGGACTATTATGGGCTTTGGAGTTAGCAGACTTTACGGATGTTCAAAAAGTTGTACAAAAAGCCATGCAACAAGGACTATTGATAGACTGGTTTTTATATGCCGACCATAAAATTCGTTTAGCACCTCCGCTCACCATTACAGATGAGGAATTAAATCATGTACTTGATGTGTTAGAAAAAATACTATAGCAATAGTAGGTTTTAGACTGCTTTTAAGCTAATATCCAAGCTTTTTACAGAATGAGTAAGCATACCCATAGAAATAAAATCCACTCCTGTTTCAGCTTTTTGGCGAGCATTTTCAAGAGTAATATTTCCTGATGCTTCTGTGAGGTATTGTTTGTTTATCATTTGCACGGCTTTTCGCATAGTTTGCTCATCCATGTTGTCCAGCATAATTTGATGTACTCCGCCTATTTTCAAAACCTGCTCTACTTCGTACAAATTGCGAGTTTCAATAGTAATTTTTAGGTCAAGTTGGTGTTTTTGAAGGTATTCATGCACACGTTGTAGAGCTTTTTGTATCCCCCCTGCGTGGTCTATATGATTATCTTTTATCATTATCCAATCGTATAAGCCGAACCGATAATTCACTCCTCCTCCTATTTGCACAGCCCATTTCTCAATAATCCGCAAGCCAGGAGTAGTTTTGCGCGTGTCCAACACTTGTGTAGGTAGTCCCTCCAAAGCTTGTACTACTGCATGAGTAATAGTTGCTATACCACTCATGCGCTGCATAAAGTTTAGGATTACTCGCTCTGCTTTTAGTAGTGTATGATAAGATGCAGTTACATAAAAACCAATATCGCCTTTTTCAACAGGTTGCCCATCTTGAACACGAATATCCACTGAAGCAGTAGATTCTAATTGCTTAAAAATGTGTTCTGCTAATTTAATCCCCGCAGCAATACCTTTTTCTCTAAAAATCAATTTAGCTTGACCAATCCGATTATCGGGTAAAGTTGCTAACGTGGTTATATCACCTGTGCTGCCTAAATCCTCCTCAAAGGCTAAATCAATAATTTTCTGCGTGAGTGGATGTTGCAAAAAGTCCATGAAACAAAGTTAAATATTTTTATTCGTCAAGTATCCATTGATTATTTGCATCAATGGAATAATCTTCTATTGAAACTTTGGCTTTATTTTCAGTGCCGCGGCTCTTACTCTGAACATTTTTCATCTTCAAATTTGGTTTCTTTTGTCTGTTTTTATCATTAGGCACAAATGATTGTTTTTTTTGGTTTTTATGGGCATATTCTACCTTTATAGTTCTACCCTTATATACTATACCTTGCAACGTTTGAATAACAGTATCCGCGAAATTTTCAGATAGCGTGAAAAATGAAAAAGCAGGAAGTAGTTCTACTTTTTTAATACTCCTTTTGGGAACATTTGTGTGCTTTTCAATAAACTTGATTAACGCAATAGTATCAAAGCCATCTTTTTCTCCTAAATTGATAAATAAGCGAGTATGTTTGGACCTATCTTCAAATGTGTTTTCAGGTAAAGAAAGGTCTTTGGCATGTTGATAATACTTTAACACTTGCAGAAATTCCATGTATGAGAAGCGCTTAATCAGCTCTTCCCGGGATAAATCGGCTACACTTTTCATGATGCGGGGCAAGTAGTCAGAAATTAAAGTTTCATCGTATGGCAAGTTTTTTAAGGTATTAAAAAAATGAATAAAACGCCGTTCTACTACTTCACCAGGCTGTGGAATAGGGAATTTATGAATATTTTTCTTGATAAGGTTTTTGATACTTTGAATTTTTCTTTCCTGTTGAGGAGTAATGATAGATAAGCAATAGCCGCTTTTACCTGCTCTGGCTGTTCGCCCTGCTCTGTGAATATACGTTTCTATTTCGTCAGGTAAATCATAGTTGATAACATGAGTAATGTCGTCAATATCTAAGCCACGAGCTGCTACATCTGTAGCTACTAAAATTTGCAAATGTTTTTCTCTAAATCGTTTCATTGTTTTATCTCTCATGGATTGAGATAAATCGCCGTGTAGGGCATCGGCGTTGTATCCTTCGTGGATAAGCTTTTCTGCAATTTCTTGGGTCTCTGCCTTAGTACGAACAAATACAATTGCATAAATGTCAGGATAGTAGTCTAATAAACGTTTTAGGACTTCATATTTATCATTTGGGCGGCATACGTAATAGCGATGTGTGATATTCGGAGCAGTTTCATTTTTTTGAGCAATTTTTATCTCGTACGGCTGATGCATGTAATTTTTAACGATAGCATGGACTTCTTCGGGCATAGTGGCTGAAAAAAGCCATATTCTTTTAGTAGAAGGGGCTTGGGCAAGAATAGCATCAATATCTTCTTTGAAACCCATGTTTAGCATTTCATCTGCTTCATCTAAAATAAGCGTGTGAATTTGATCTATCTGAATAGTCTTTCGTTGTAAATGGTCTAGCAAGCGCCCTGGTGTAGCTACTACAATGTTTGCTCCTTGTTTTATTTGCTTGATTTGAGTTTGGATATTAGTACCACCGTAAATACTAAGAATTCGCATGCCCGCAATATATTTTGCATAAGATTGCAAATCTTCTGTAATTTGAATACACAGTTCCCTTGTAGGACACAGAATCAAACCTTGTATATGTTTGCTTTTTGTATCAATTTTTTGCAGTAAGGCTAAGCCGAAGGCTGCGGTTTTTCCAGTTCCCGTTTGAGCTATTCCAATAAAGTCTTGATTCTGAATTAGTAACAACGGAATTGCTTTTTCTTGAATTTCTGTTGGTTTGGTATATCCTAAATCGCTGATAGCACGTAGCAATTCTGGAGATAGACCAAAAGTTTCAAACCCTTGTGCCATTTATTCAGTAATTAAGGCACAAAGGTAAGAATTTGTTTGAACACAAAATGCGGAAGCGCGTATCTGTAAGCCGAATTCTGTCGAGAGGTATCATTTATCTAGGTTATATTTCGCAATATAACTCTATCGACCTACCCACCTGCTCGGGCGTGCCACCCTGATAGCGCAGGTATATTTGGTCTTTCAGCCCCTGAGGTTTGCCCTGCCTACTTTGTCACCAAAGTAGCGGTGCGCTCTTACCGCACCTTTTCACCCTTACCTGCCCAAAAGGACAGGCGGTATATTTTCTGTGGCACTATCTGTCATACCTTCCGCAAGTATGCCTTCCTGTTAGGAAGCAGGGTGCACTGTGCTGTTCGGACTTTCCTCTGCTTAACGCAGCGATACCTCGATACGCTTGTAGGCAAAAATAGAAAAAAAACTACAATCTATCAAGTAGTTGTTAAAAGTAATTCACAATTACCAGCGCAGTAAAAATTTCGTAAGCACCTATCTAAAACAGAAAATTACCTATTTTTGCCATAATGGTAGATAGAAGTGTAATGCCTGCGGTTCAACCGCTTAAAGAAATTCGCTTTCCAATTTTAATCCAAAAGCAGCTCAATAATAAAGTACCCGTGTTTTTTATTCAACAGGGAAACGTACCTATTTTACAAATTAGTATAGTGTTTTATGCAGGAAACACTGCCAGCATAGCCAAGCATATACCTATTGCGGCAAATGCCCTCATTACCGAAGGAACAGCCCACAAAACTAGCCAAGAAATTTTTGATGCCTTAGACTTTTACGGAGCTTATCTACAAACTTACTGCGCTAATGAGATTGCAGATGTTTCTCTCTACACTTCGGTCAAGCACTTAGAAAAAGTTCTGCCTATTCTTTACGAAGTAATTACCGAACCTGCCTACCCTGAATCCGAAATAGAACTGTGGAAGCAGCGCCATATAGAGCAGCTTAAGGTAAATAAACAAAAAACTTCTTATTTAGCAGGTAATGCTTTCAAAAAAGCCCTATATCCCCAGCATCCCTACGGATATGTAATGGATGAGCAAGATTATAGTGCTGTGCATCAATCTGAACTCATACAGTTCCATAAAGATGCATATATTCCTGAAAACAGCTTTATTTTAGTTTCAGGGGATGAGTACGATATAGACCAAGTTTTGGAGTGGCTCAATCGGTATTGGGGACATACATCGGGCAGATATTTTCAAAAACCTGCTATTGATCTACCCCAAGTGCAAACAGGAACTATTCATGTACCTAAATCTGATGCTATGCAAGCAAGTCTGCGTATCGGGGCGCGCATGATTCACCATGCTCATCCTGATTATTTAAAATTAAAAGTATTGATTACTGCCTATGGGGGCTATTTCGGATCTCGCCTAATGAGTAATTTACGCGAGGAAAAAGGCTATACCTACGGTGTGTATGCCTCTTTGATAGGATTAAAGCAGGATAGTTATCTTAGCATAGCCGCAGACGTAGGAATTGCTGTAGCCGATGATGCCATTGAACAAATAAAAATAGAAGCACAAAAACTTTGTAATGAACCTATTAGTCAAGATGAGTTAGAAATAGTCAAAAATTACATGTTAGGGCAGCTCACAGGAGATTTTGAAACCGCTTTTAATACCGCAGACTATTACAAAAGTTTAATTACTCTCGGATACGATACGCAGCATCTGTATCAGTTTGTAGATACTATCAAGCAAATTAGTGCACAGGACTTGTATAACCTTGCTCAACTTTATCTTGACCCTACTCAATGGATATATGTCAAAGCAGGCGGATAAAAAAGCGTATATCTAAATGAAAAAGGAAATCGTACCTATCGTAGAGTCAATCATTTTTTCTTCTGAAAATCCTGTAAAAGTGGAGGATATACTCAAGCTTTTGCAGAACAAAGACTTATTCAGCTTAGAGGTAACTTTGACCGATATTACAGACGCTATAGCTACTCTCATGCATCGTTATCAGGGGGATGAATACGGTTTTGAGCTCATTAACATTGCGGAGGGCTATCAATTTGTATCTAAGGCAAAGTATTCCACATTTGTTAAGGAAGCTTTACTTATTCGCAATCGGAAGAAGCTTTCGCAAGCGGCAATGGAGTGTTTAGCTATTATTGCCTATCGCCAACCTGTAACCAAAGCTGATGTTGAGTTTATTCGTGGAGTAAATTCCGATTATGCTATACAAAAGCTGTTAGAAAAAAACTTGATAGTGATACTAGGCAAGTCAGATTTGCCGGGCAGACCTCTTTTGTATGGCACATCTTCATTTTTTTTGGAATACTTGGGTATAAAAAGTCTTAGTCAATTACCTAAGCTGCCTGATATTGATGAAGTTAGTGCCTTTTCTTTACCTGGAATGGACATATTACCTGATGAGTAGGTTAGAATTGTTTAATGAATTTTTTATTTTTTGGGTGTGCCTTTGCCACACAAGCGCAAGCGAAGTGTGACCAAGGGCGGTGTGCTGCAGGCTACGTGCGGAATGCCCCCGACCCTTGCGCAGCAAGGGAAACGCCCAAAAATCAATTTTTAATTATGTTTTTTCAGGTAGAATTCGGTTTAACAAGCGTTCAAATACTGGAACAACCCATATCCAAAACAATACTCCAAGTACATTAAACCATACATGAGCATTGGCAATTATTCGTGCCGGAGGAGCATGACCGCTTGTCCAAATTACAAAATCCACAAAATAATAAAACAAAATCAAACCTGTAATTGCTGATATGAGATTAAAAATAAGATGAAAAAGCCCTGTTTTGATAGCAGCTGGGCTACTGCGAATAGTAGCCAGTAAAGTATCAGAGCAAGTCCCTAACTCTGCCCCTATCATTACAGCAATACTCATAGCAATAGACAAGAGCCCCTTTTTCACTAAAACAATTGCAATTCCTACTGTAGCAGAAGAAGATTGGATAATAATGGTAATCAAGGCTCCTAACAAAGCACCTTCTATTGGACTGTTTATGCGAGATAGCCAGTTCATAAAAATATCTGATTGCTTTAAAGGCGCCACTGACTGCTCCATGGTATGCAATCCAAAAAATATAATTCCAAAATACAGTATTATCTTACCAATATTAGATAATCGGGCTGTTTTTGAAATAAGAATAACTATAAAGCCAATGAGTAAAAACAAAGGGGAGTATTTACCTACATCCATAGCAATAATTTGACTACTTACCGTAGTGCCTATATTTGCACCCAGTACTACCCCCATAGCTTGTCTAAAAGATATTACTTTACTATTTACTAACACAATGGTAATGATGATAACAGCAGAAGAAGAATCTAACAAAGTAGTAACTACAATTCCGACTAAAACAGCCAAAAAAATATTTTTAGTGAATTTTAATATCCAAACAGAAGCTTTATGCCCCACGCTTGCTTGTATTGCTTGCGAAATATGTGTTAGTCCATACAAGAACAAAATTAGTCCACCTAAAATATTTAGTATTATTTCCAACACCATCTCCCTTAATTGATTTTTACAACTTTAAGTTATTGTTGTTATTTTATTATTATCAAATCTGCTTTTTTATTTTAATGGGTCTTTTTTGAATAGCTAAAAGTAGGACGGTTACCCAAAACATTCAATTCACTTTTTACTTTTTGCGAATTTTACACATTACTAAGTACATTTTTCTATTTTTGTGCAATGTTTAAGAAAATTCTATCCCCCGTAGATTTTTCCGTAGAAGCAGTGGAATACACGCACTATGCCAATAAACTAGCCAGCAAGCTAAATGCTTGTTTATTTCTCATCCATAGTATTGAAGGAGATTACAGACGATACGGCGTAGATAATAAAGCCGATAGAAACACTGTTTTACAAGCTGTACAACAAAAATTTGAAATATGGAGAAAAACATATCATTTTGAGCAAGTTACACCGATTATCACTTTTGGGGAGATTACAGAATGTATAGCAGAACAAGCAGAAATACACAGTATTGACTTAGTCGTAATGTTTACTCGCGGATTAGACGAAGAAGAATGGTTAGGAACTAATACTACCAAAGTTGCTAAAATTGCCCCCTGCCCTGTTTTGAGTATAAAGTCTATTAAAACAGAACCTAACTTCAAAAAGATTTTATTACCTATTGATCCAAAATTAACTGTGCAAGGTTTATCCACTTACGCTCTTGAATTTGTAAAATACATGCAAGCAGAAATAGAACTGATTTACGTAGGTGAGGAAGATGAGAATTCTCGCCAAGTTTTACAAAAATACAACAATTTGTATCAAAGTTCAGGGATTAAAGTAGAATTCAATTTTGTAGATAGAGAGGACAGCGTGGCTGAAACTATTATCAGTTACAGCGAAAAAAATAACTTCGATTTAATAATAATGGCTACTCATGCGCGCATGGGCATCAAAGCACTGATTTTGGGCAGTGTAACAGAGTACTGCATCAATAACGCTACCATACCTGTATTAACTTTAAGAGCATAAAACAGAGCAAATAGTTTGACAAAAGGCTTTTTTTTAGTAAATTTGTTATCCTTCTAATCGGATTTAAGAAATTTAGTACAATGGCGAAAAGAAAAAATAGAAATATAGACGAATTCTTGCGGTTTAAAGATTTTAGAGTTTACGTATCTCCCGAATCAGTGAACAGGGAAGAGAAAAAGTACAGAGTGGTTTTTGACCAACAAGAAGCCACATACATTTATGCTGAATATTCTTTTTACAACAAAAAATTTGATGAAGAAGATTGGTATTTAGACTTTCACCTCAAATGCTTCAACAATAGAACAGGTGAAGCCATCTGTGACATGGATTTGAGCAGAGAAATACCTAAAAGTCAAAACATTGTATACATACGACAGGGCTGGGGCAATGATACACCTTGGTGGAAAAAAGGGGAATATCGTTGGGAAGCTTGGTCAGAAGGGAATTTATTAGCAAAAGTGGATTTTTACATTGTTAATATAGGTTTAGTAAAAGAGAACGAAAATCCTTACTTTGAGATTACCTCTATCAAGCTTTACGAAGCAGGTACCAGTAACTTGCCCGAAGCCAGCCGAAAACACCACAAACAATTTGACCGAGAAACTACAAGATATATTTGGTTTGAGTTCAAAGCTCAAAACCGTAGAAAAGAAGCTTTTCCTTGTGAGATAAATTTTAACTTCAGAACTCAAACAGGCGAACTCAAAGGGCATATTCATTACTTCAAGTGGTTTGAAAATTATCAAACAATTTATTTTAATGATGGATGGGGACACGAAAGCTCACCTACTTGGTATCATGGTAAATACACCCTGGAAGTTGTTTTTATGGACCAACTCATTGCCGTAGTACCTTTTGAAGTAGGTAATGGCTTTATTGAAGCTGATGAAGATACCCCCAGTAATTTTCTTCCTACAATTGATGCCAAAGGAAAAATTCAAAAATCTAAAACTTTGGTAGATAGCAGTGAAGAAGTAATGAAAGAGCTAGACCAAATGATTGGTCTAAAAAATGTTAAGAAAAAAGTTAGGGAGTATGCACAATACTTACAATTTCTTCAATTTCGTAAAGAAAGAGGATTAGCAGATGATGAGCGGATTGTTCTTCACTCTGTATTTACAGGTAACCCAGGTACAGGCAAAACTACTGTGGCACTGCTATTAGGTAAAATATACAAATCTTTAGGCTTGTTAGCTCGCGGGCATGTTATCCATGCAGATAGAGCTATGCTAGTAGGTGAGTATATTGGTCAGACTGCACCTAAGACTAAAAAGGTAATTGACGATGCGCGCGGCGGAATACTTTTTATTGATGAAGCCTATTCCCTTGCACGTAAAGGTGAAGTAGACTCTAAAGACTTTGGTAGGGAAGTAATTGAGATATTGTTAAAAGAAATGTCTGACCCTAACTGTGATTTTGCAGTAATTGTAGCAGGTTATCCCGAAGAAATGCATGCTTTTTTAGAATCTAACCCCGGCTTAAAGTCTAGATTTAACTATTATTTTGAGTTTGATGATTATACTCCCAAAGAACTGATGCAAATTGCTGAATATGCTGCCCAAAAACGCAATATCAAACTTTCAAAAGAAGCCCAAGAACTACTTTACGAAGAAATTGTAGATGCCTATCGCAAGCGTACCAAAACTTTTGGTAATGCCCGTTTAATCAACTCTTGGATTGATGAAGCCAAAATGAACATGGGGCTAAGACTAATGCAAAACCCCAATTTGCAAAACCTAAGCCCCGAAGAACTTTCTACTGTACAAAAAGAAGATGTAGCCAAAATATTTGAAAAACAGGAAAAAGAGTATGTAGATATACCTATTGATGAGGAACTTTTAGCTGATTCTCTCAACGCCCTCAATAAACTCGTAGGAATGGAAAATATCAAACAAGACGTCAATGAGCTTGTAAAACTGATACGTTTTTATAGAGAAACAGGTAAAAATATTCGTAATTTGTCTTTGCACACAGTATTTACAGGTAACCCTGGTACAGGAAAAACCACAGTAGCCCGCTTATTGGCAGATATATTCAAAGCTTTGGGAATTTTGGAAAGAGGTCATTTAGTAGAAGTAACTCGCAAAGACTTAGTCGCAGGTTATGTAGGTCAAACCGCTATTCTAACCAACGAACAAATCAACAAAGCTATGGGTGGAGTACTTTTTATAGATGAAGCTTACTCACTCACTTCTTCAGGCTATTCAGGAGATTTTGGAAAGGAAGCAGTAGAAACTCTACTCAAACGAATGGAAGACGATAGAGGAAAGTTTATTGTAATTGTAGCAGGATACACCCAAAACATGAAAGAGTTTCTGCAAGCAAATCCAGGTTTAAGTTCTCGCTTTGACAGAACTTTTCATTTTGAAGATAGCAAGCCCGATGCACTGCTTACTATTGCTGAAAATATGCTCAAAGATGAGAATTTGGAACTAGACAGCACAGCTCGTTTGCATCTTAAGACCTATTTTGAAAATGCCTATAAATACAGAGATAAAAACTTTGGCAATGCTCGCTTAGTAAGAAAAGTGATTGAAAAGGTAATTAAGAATCAGCATTTGAGGTTAGCAAACTTAAACCCAGAGGAAAGAAAACCAGAAGTCTTGAAAACTGTTACCTTAAAAGACGTAGAAGAGTTCAAAATGGATGAGTCTATCAAAGGCAACCGCATCGGTTTCATGGTCTAAAATCTACAATCATGCGTTTTATACATACTTCAGATTGGCATTTGGGCATGCGATTGTACGAAATGGACCGAAAAGAAGAGCATCTCCATTTCTTAAATTGGCTATTAAATCAAGTACAAGCTTTACAAGCTGATGTGCTACTCATTACAGGTGATATTTTTGACGCTTACAACCCACCCCAAGATGCGTTACAAATGTATTATGAATTTTTATCCCGTACTGCTAAAATACCTTCGTGTAAAAGTGTGATTATTATTGGTGGAAATCATGACTCTGCTAGTCTGCTCAATGCGCCAAAAGAGATTCTAAAAGCCCTTAACATACACGTAGTTGGTTGTACAACAGGTAACTTACAGGATGAAATAATTCCAATATACTCCACTTCAAAAGATGCTCCCGAAGCTATAGTATGCGCTGTGCCATTTCTACGCGATAGAGACCTACGCTATTTTGTAGCAGGTGAAACTTATGAGGCTAAAGAACAAAGATTAAAAGAAGCTATTATTGCACACTATCAAAAACTACATGAATATATTCAATCTCTACCTCATATTCCCCCGATTATTATAGCCACAGGGCATCTATTTGCCGTAGGCAGTCAAACTTCCGAAAGTGAAAAAATGATACATCTTGGCAATTTAGGTCAAGTGGAAGCTCAGTTCCCTAGTGGCTTCAAATATGTAGCTTTGGGGCATATCCATAAACCTCAAAAAGTAGCTAATTACGAACACATTCGTTATGCAGGTTCACCTATACCTTTAAGTTTTAGTGAGTTAGGCATAGAAAAACAGATTGTTGTCATTGATATTCAACCGAATTCAGAACCAATTATTAACTGCATTCCTATCCCTACTTATAGAAAACTTTTGCGCATCAGAGGCTCTTTGGATGAGGTCAAAAAACAGCTATCCACTTTATCACACAGTTCTGAGGAACCTACTTTATGGGTAGAGGTAACTGTAGTTTTATACGAAAAACAACTACAAATTAAGCAGCAGGTAGAAGAAGTAGTAAAAAACAAAAAAAATATCAGCGTACTAGCTGTTAAAGTAGAAAAACAGTACATTGAGCAAGGACTGGAAGAGGATGTATCCATTTCTACTGATTTAAAAAAGCTTACTCCGCATGAAGTTTTTAGAAAACGGTGTGAAAATATTCCTCCTGAGCAACAAGAAGAATTAAGAATTACTTTTGACGAAGTATTATCCATTCTAGGTGAACAAGTTAAAAGTAAGGTTTGAACTTTTTTTCTACTTTTGAACCATGAACCTGTACACTGTGGAAACAGGCTGGTTTCGTCTAGATGGCGGAGCTATGTTTGGCGTAGTCCCTAAAACAATATGGCAAAAAACTAATCCCGCTAATGAAAATAATCTCATTCTACTAAGCATGCGTGCTTTACTTATTGAGTACTCTAACCGACTAGTTTTAGTAGACAATGGCTTGGGACACAAGTATAACGAAAAGTTTAAGCAAATTTATGATATCAATCATGACAAATACACGCTGGATAGTTCTTTGCAAAAACTTGGCTTTTCGAGAGCAGACATTACAGATGTTATTTTGACTCATCTTCATTTTGACCATTGTGGAGGAAGCACAGAGTGGAATAGTGCTAAAAATCGTTATGAAGTCGCTTTCAAGAATGCAAAATTTTATGTGCAAAAATCTCACTGGGAATGGGCAAACAAGCCGAATGCGCGTGAAAAAAGTAGCTTCTTTGCCGAGAACTTACAGCCTATTGCCGAAAGCGGGCAATTGGAATTGATAGAAGGTAATATATCTCTTTTTGAAAACATGGAGTTGAAAGTAATGAATGGGCATACCATAGGCATGCAGCTTCCTTTGATTACATATAAGAATAAAAAAATACTCTATGCCGCAGACCTCATCCCTACGCACGGACATGTACCTTTGCCTTACGTAATGGGCTATGATATGTTTCCTTTAACAACTTTACAAGAAAAAGAACCTATTTTACAGCAAGCCCTACAAGAAAATTGGATACTTTTCTACGAACATGACCCTTATATTGAATGTAGTACAGTAACGCTCAACGAAAAAGGTGGATTTGTGTACGGAGAAAAGTTTAGCTTACAAGAGATTGTGTAGCTAGGTTTTCTGAATTATGCGTTGGTTTTTATTGATACTTTTATCTTTGATATGGGGAAGCTCATTTATTTTAATTAAAGAAGGTTTGAAGGGCTTTACTTTTATGCAATTAGCCATGCTAAGAATGTTTGCTGCCAGTTCAACGCTATTAGTTTTTGCAGTACCTCATGTATTCAAAGTATCTCAAACCCGTTGGAAATTTATTATTTTGTCCGCGCTTACAGGAAATTTTATACCTGCTATTTTATTTGCAGGGGCAGAAACTAAGTTAGATAGCGGCATAACAGGTGTACTTAACGCTTTGACCCCTATTTTTACTTTGTTAGTTTCTATTTTCTTGTACAAAGACAAGATAAAGCAAATACAAAAAATAGGAATTTTGATTGGTTTTGCAGGCTGTATATGTATAACCGCTACTAGTGTTTCCTTAAAAGCAGATAGCAGTCTTATTCTTTATGCAGGAATGATACTTTTAGCTACATTGTGCTATGGCATTAGTGTGAATGTAATTAAGCATCATTTAGTAGATATCCATCCTTTGGCTTTAGCCAGTCTATCCCTAGCGACATTGTTATTACCTTCGGCAGGTTATTTGTTAAGTACAGATTTCATTACTCGATTGCAAAGTATGCATAATTTTAGCCCATTGTACAGTGTTTTGATATTGGGTGTGTTAGGTAGTGCAATTTCATTAGTATTTTTTAATAGGTTAGTTCAGCTAAGTAGTACCTTATTTGCGAGTTCTGTTACCTATACCATTCCAATAGTAGCCTTAGCTTGGGCAGTTTATGCAGGAGAGAAAATACATTTTTTACATATTATAGGCATGTTGCTGATTATTGTAGGAATTTACTGCGTCAATAAAAAGTGAGAAAATTTTTAGAATGAGCGATACTATCCATATCTAATAGAAAGAGATGAGGTAGGCTTAGTGGCTAAAATTTTAGAGAGTATAGCGTCAAATCAAAAAATTGATAGAAGAGAACGGGAAGCATAGCGACGCACAGTATAAAAGTTTTGATAAGGGGCGTGAAAAAGAAGTTAATTGTTAGAGCAAAAAGAAAAAGTTAGGAAAAACATAATAGCAGAGAGTAATAGTAACCCTTAAAGTAGCAAATGTAATTTTCAAAAAAACGCCCTTTGTTTTGGTGTATTTTAGATCTTTTCTGCTACTCTCAATTTTGCGCTTCTTGCTCGGGGATTAGCTTGTATCTCGGATTCGGTAGGCAGAATAGGCTTCTGGATAGGCACAAGAGGGCGTAGCAAATTTCCATACGTGTCTTTTTGGGGTTTTCCGTCAGCATTTCCATAGCGCATAATGTTTTTTACTATTCTATCTTCCAAAGAGTGATACGTCAATACTACTAATCTACCCTTAGATTTGAGACATTCTATGCTTTGGTACAAAAATGTCTTTAAGTTTTCCAATTCTTGGTTAACCTCTATGCGAATAGCTTGAAATACTTGGGCATAGTAGCCATATTGATTAAATTTAGGCGCAGCTTTTTGAATAGCCTTTATAAGTTGAAAGGTAGTTTTAATGGGACTCAATTTACGGGCTTGTATAATACATTCTGTTAGTAATTTAGGATTGTGTACTTCGCCATATAGTTTGAATAGAGAATATAATTTTTCAGAAGGATAAGTATTAACCACTTCAACCGCTGAAAGAAATTGGTCTTGGTTCATACGCATATCTAGAGGTGCATCAAAACGGAAGCTAAAACCTCGTGCAGCCGTATCTATTTGGTATGAAGATACGCCTAAATCCGCTAAAATTCCATCTACCGAAGTGATTCTTAAATCGGATAAAATTTGGCCTATATTAGCAAAGTTGGTATGTACAAAATAAAAGTTAGTTTGTGGTATTTTTTCAAAAGGTACGTCTTTATCTTGGTCAAAAGCAATTAGCTTGCCTTCAGGAGTAAGGCGATTTAGAATAGCCTGTGCGTGTCCCCCTCCACCAAATGTAGCATCAACGTAGATTCCGCTGAAATTATGGACTAATGCTTGTACAGTTTCTGATAGTAATACAGGAACGTGATAAAACATTACTTATTCGGAAGAAGGCAAGCTAGATCGCGAGAATTCTCTTCGTTTGAGTTGTTCCATAATGAAGTTGTCTAACGGCTTAATGATGATAATTAAAATAATCTTGGATGCCCAAGAGGTTCCTGCCATCACAAAACGGTCAAAAAGTTCTGTCAGAATGAGCAAAATTATGGCTACTACTACAATGATACTAGTTGCTTTTCTGCGAATTCGGGCTAAAGTCAGGTCATTTTTAGTAGCTTTGAGTTCTTCAATTCGAGTGGTTATTTCAGCATTTTTAGCTTGTAAAGCTTCGTTGATAGCTTTTATCTCTTCAGCTTGTTGGCTAAGTTCCTCATTTAATTCACGTAGTCTTTGGTTCGTTTGGTTATGTTTTCGTTGTAGTCTGTCGCTCACCGAAGTGAGTAGCCTAATATCATCAAGTAAAACCATATATGCTTCGGTGAGCTTTGTGTAAGGCTCTCTATAGTCGGGGAGAGTCCCGTTTTGCAGTATTTGACGGGCGTTATTTAATACTTGTGTTTCATACTCAAAAACAGTTTTTTTTTCTGATATTTCTTGCATTTCTAACTGTTAGGGATAACCTTGAAAGGTACTTTTATAATACTTTTATAGTCCTCACCTGTTTCCTGCATATCTTCATCATCTTCGTCATAGTACCAGCTGATGACTACTGAACTGCCATTTTGATGAATTTGTTCTAGTTTTCTGAAAATGTCTAAAATACACTTTGAAGAGCTGGTGTTGAAGTACTCAAACTTAAAGGTACACAATGTACTTGCATTGGGGGACTTGGCATACTCATCTAACCAAGCCATAACAGGCTTGTAAAACTCGAAAGAATTTTCAGGAATAGAACGCCCCTCTATTTTTAGTAAGCCCGCTTCAGGATCTAGCTCTATGCGGGGGGTTTTATTAGTAGGTTCTATTTTTATTTTTTCCATGCTCGTTCAAAATTTATTTTTAAGATTAAGATTCTTGTACGGGAACTCTTACACAAAGTGAAAAGTAGGAATAATTTTCGTTGATAGGTGTAAAGTTGTACTCTAAAGGACGACCTGATTTGCGAATTAAATCCATCAATCCTAATCCTGCACCTCCTTTTTCTGAAAATCCTTCATTAGCCATTACATTCATATATCTTTCTTTTAACTCTTCTTTTGATAGTCCATTTATCTCTTCAATATTTGATTTGAGTTTATCAACACGGTTAGCGTACATGCAGTTTCCTGTCATCACGTAGTAAAAGTCTTCATCTCTGCCTACCGACAAAATAACCGAATTTTTGTACAAAGGATTTTCAATCTCATCAACATGGTTATATGCATTTTGAAAAGCTTCTACCAATACATTATATACTTTTTTTTGAATGCGTTTAGCCTCGCCGAGTTCTTCTAATTTTTGCTCTGCAATTTCCAAAATAGCACTTAATAAGTCAGGAGTTACGTAGCCTTTGAACAGCACAAGGATGTTTTCTTGTACCATGTCAAAGTAGTATTTATGTAAGTTTACCATGCTTACCCTTGTAATTTTGTTACAAATATAAAAAACGAATATGTTACATTCCAAATTATTGTTCTATTTGTTCGATGATTTTCTGTACAATTTTTGATTTCAACTTAACACGATAAAAGTAAAGAATAAGTGCTAAAATGGCATAAAAAAGAGCTAGAATTCCAAAAGCTAAAATATAGCTTCCCATCCAGAATCTCAATACAAAGGCTAAACAAATTGTTAAAGTGAACAAAAAAAATAAGGATACACACAGCAGCAGTACCGTAAAAAGAAGTGCTGCTGCGGTTTTGAGTATATCAATTTTTATCTCCTGCTTTGTAACTAAAAAATGTTTTTTGAGATATTCTATCAAATGAATAACCAAATTTTGCTCTTCCTTAAAATCTGCCATAATTATTCAAACGTATATTTGAAGTAGTACGTGATAGGTTCACTATCTTTTGCATTAACAGTTTTTTGGCTTAATAGACCGTCCTTACTGTATTTGTGAGTAATTTCTTTATCAGGATAGATAACTTTTTGAATTTTACCTGAATAGTCGCTTTCCACTGTTCCTTTAATTTTTTGTCCTGCTACAACACCTGAAAAAGATTTAAGTACGGTAGCCCCTTCGTACTTGTAAGTAATGTTGTAAAGCTTTACCTTTTTTTTGCCTTCTAATCGGTAAGCATTCACTGCTGTTATTTTAGCAAAATCGTTGGTTTTTATTTCGTAAATAGTTGGGTTAGCCTGAAAAGATTTATTGACACTGTCGTATTGGTAGTACACTACCTTTATTCTAGGACCATTGTAAGTTAAGCTAATCCGAGCTTCTGTGGGGCAAACTACGCTATCTATATAACGGCTACCGTATGCTGTACGTACGTATACTGCATAGTTGCTGTTATTAGCATTTCTATACCCGTTGATAACGCCTTTTTCAAAATTATAGCTTTCTACTAAGGTTTCTTTCCGCATATCTTCAGTTGTATAGACATCTAGCTGCTTGACATACTTCTTTTTAAGCATAGACTTTTGAAAGACACAAAATTCATCAGGATAAATAAACTGATTGATGATTTGTGCCATTGAAGTGTTCAAAGCAAGGTAAATAAATAATAGCACACAGCTTTTATACATACGCCATTTATATTTTAGTACAAAGTTGACAAGTTTTTCTCGTTTTTACAATTATGTTTATGTAAAGAATGAAAGACCTATCAAAAAGTTACTACATTCCTAACACCCAAGCAAAAATCAAGGGTGCTACGATGGTTGCATCCGATTCTATGATAAATTTAGGAGTATCTACGCCAAGTTTACCCCATGTTATTTTTTCATTAGGTACTGCTCCCGAATAAGAACCGTAACTAGTAGTAGAATCCGAAATTTGGCAAAAATAGCTCCAAAATGGAATATCATGCATTTGTAAATCTTGATATAACATAGGGACAACGCATATAGGGAAGTCTCCTGCAATTCCTCCCCCAATTTGAAAGAATCCTATGCCTTTACCTGAACAATTTTTCACATACCAATCTGCTAACCAAACCATGTACTCAATTCCAGACTTGACAATGTTAGGCTGCAATTCTCCTTTTATGCAGTAAGAAGCAAAAATGTTTCCCATTGTGGAATCTTCCCAGCCTGGTACTACCATAGGTAAATTTTTCTCTGCTGCAGCCAATACCCAGCTATTTTTGGGGTCAATTTCGTAGTACTGCTCCATTTCCCTTGAAAGCAGCATTTTATACATATATTCATGAGGAAAGTACCGTTCCCCCTTATCTTGCGCGTTTTTCCATTGCTTATAGATATGCTTTTGAATACGCCTAAAAGCTTCTTCTTCGGGGATACAAGTATCTGTTACTCTGTTAAAGCCATTTTGTAAGAGTTCCCATTCATCTTCAGGTGTTAAATCCCTGTAATTAGGTATACGTTTGTAGTGATTATGTGCAACTAAGTTCATGATATCTTCCTCTAAATTTGCACCTGTGCAGGAAATTATATGAACCTTATCTTGCCTAATCATTTCTGCCAAAGATATTCCCAGTTCAGCGGTGCTCATTGCTCCTGCTAGGGTAATCATCATTTTTCCACCTTCGGATATGTGTTTTTCATAAGCCTTTGCTGCGTCTAATAGGGCAGCAGCGTTAAAGTGCAAGAAGTTTTTTTCAATAAATTCTGAAACGGGACCTCTGTTCATGCCGCAAAAATAAAGATATTGAACAAAAAATACACATTAACTTAACATAAGAAAACAATAGCGCCCCCTAGACCTTGAAAGGAGCGCTATGAATAACTTTCTGTTAATGTGTAAAGCCTAGTATTTTACTTTAATCCCATGATAGTATTCCTGAACTTCGTAATCTTTACGAAGAGGATGCCCTACCCAATCATCAGGACAAAGAATACGGCGTAAATCAGGATGGTTTTCAAACTTAATTCCCATTAAGTCATAAGTCTCTCGTTCTAACCAATCCGCAGCGCGCCACACAGCAGAAACGCTAGGTACAGAAGGTAAATCTCCGTTTTCAGTGGTGCGAGGTATTTTAACATGTAGAGTTAGCAAAAAACCTTCGTTGGGAATAGAACACAAATGGTAGACTACCCCTAGCATGTTTTCTTTTACTCCGTAATCTACCCCGCTAATACACGAAAGGTAGTCAAAGTAAAAAGGTTCTGTATCCCTCAAAAAGAAACATATATCCACTAACTTTGCAGGATTGACGTACAGCGCTGGCTGTAAAATGTCTAATTTTTTTTCTAAAATGGCGTCTTCGCCAAACTTAGCTACAATAGCATCGGCAATTTCTTGTACAGTCATAGGTTCAAAAATTTAAATTTATGTTGAATGTTTTTTAATCCACTAAAGCTTTGGGAACCATTAAACTTTCGTTACGTATTTTATCTTGCAATTTGAGTATTCCGCCGATTAGGGCTTCGGGGCGAGGAGGACAGCCTGGCACATATACATCCACAGGGATTATTCTATCTACACCTTTGACTACATGATAGCCATGTTCCCAATAAGGTCCGCCGCAGTTTGCACAGCTTCCCATTGAAATTACATAACGAGGTTCGGGCATTTGTTCATATAAGCGGCGTACGCGGTCAGCCATTTTGAAGGTAACTGTGCCTGCTACTATCATTACGTCGCTTTGCCGTGGTGAAGGACGCGGAAATACGCCAAATCGGTCTAAATCGTAATTACTCGCCATAGTTGCCATCATTTCAATGGCACAGCAAGCTAAACCGAATCCCATGGGCCACAATGAAGATAACCTTGCCCAATTCAAAACGTCATCTATTTTAGTGATGATAAAACCTCCGCTTTCAAATTGTTTATCAAATAATCCCATAATGATTCTTGTTTTTTCTATAACACAGTTCTTTTAAGGTAGGTTTTCAAAGTTTTACAAACATACAATATTTTTCATTTGCTGTCAAATTCATTTACAACATTTTCTAAAATTCACTGTACAACCTCCCCTATTAAAAAAATAGACTGTACTTCAGGTTCTGTGTTAGCATAAATTTTAATTTCTTTTCTAGCCGTACCTACTTTATCTTTGGAACGAAATTCTACTTTTATCTCTCCTTCTCCCCCTGGCGGAATAGGTTCTTTACTCCAAGTAGGAATAGTACAATCGCAAGCTACTTTTGCATCTTTGATGATTAAGGGTACTTTTCCTTCGTTTTTGAACTTGTACACATGCCGTACGGTATCTCCATTTTTGACTGTGCCAAAATTGTACTGCGTTTCCTGAAATTTAAGAATGGCTTTTTGCTCTTGGTCTTTTTTACTACCTTTACAAGCAGATAGTAAGGCTACAATCAGCAAAGTGATGATAATTTTATTCACGTTCATGTTACAAAGATAGGTATGAAAAACGAATGTGCTGCAACTTTATTGGTCATTTATGCTAAGCCTGATTTTCCTACTTATTTCAGACATCCTTTACTAAAGCTGTTAGAGCAACAAGGTTTGAATTTAGAATACATAGACACAGACAGCCATTCAGATGACTTTTATGTTGATTTTATTTTGCAGTCTTTGCCTGATAAAAAACGTTTATTTGTTTTGATTGAGATAGACCCTTCTCAAAAAAAGTTGCCCAACAATTGCATGAGGATTCTTGCTCATCTTCAAAAGATGAAAGACAAAGTTGATATTTTATGTGCTGTGGAGCATGTTTTACTTCGTGCTTATACTTTGGGTTTGCGTATTTGTAAGGAGCAGGATATGCACAAACAAGTAGACTACATTTACCAATCTCTATCCATGCACAATTGAAAATAAAATGAAGTATGCACAGCAAAAAGAGTAATGAAGCTAAGTAAAAAGCATTTGTAATTTTTTTTGGGCGTGCCCTTGCCCACACTTCGCTTGCGCTTGTGTGGGCAAGGTCGGCGTGCTACGGGCTACGCTAAC
>JANWVW010000012.1 GCA_025056095.1 Bacteroidia bacterium | reverse complement strand
TTGTAAAGGTATATCTATATGTTACAAAATTTACCTCTATTTTGTAAGCACCACCTACGGCAGGTGTAGGAATAGGGGTGGCATCAGCGCGAATTATACTACCTGTTAAATTACCTGGGTCAGCAGTACCTACACTAAACTGTGGATTCCATTGACCATGAACAGGTAGAAACTTAATTTGAGCATTAGGAATAATATTCACCGAAGGTAGTTCAAATATACCATTGCCTTTATTAGTAAATCTTTGAGAAGCAGGAGGGGTATTAGTCCAGCCACTTGGTACACCTGAGCCTGTAACATACAAATCATTAGGCATAAAATCACTAATAAATCCTATGGCATTAGCATTGATAATATTTACCTGCTTATTATCTGTCATTGTAAGCACAAAGATATTAGGATTTGGTGGCTCAGAGGTAACTGCTTTATTTGTAAATACGATATTTCCTGTCTTAGGGGTCTTAATTACCTCGTATTGTCCTGCTTGTTTAGGGATAGGTGCGGCAATGCGTGTAGTTAATTCTACGGGGAAGGCTTTAATTGCTTTGGAAGGGTCAGTAGAGTTTCTTGGAATAAAGTAATAATCTGCATTATCATCAATAGAACCTACATTAAGCACTACAGTAGCCATGCCTGGCTTAATAGCTTCAAAAGGCAACACGGGGTCACCAGGAGCTGGAGGAGTTAGGGTTCCACTTCTATCTGCCCATTTTTCTACATAAATTACCTGACGATTTTTACGATTCCAAATCAAATTAGGAACTTCATCTCCATTAGCCTTTTTCATTACAGAACCCCAGCTACCTCGCGTAACTTTGAATTCAGAATTGTTATCCAGTTTTATATCAAGATAATAACAAGTGTTGCTACCTTGTAATTTTATAGGTTTGAGAGAAGGGCAACCTCCTCCTGTCCAGTTACCGCTACAACCTGATACACTTCCTTCAAAATTACCACTTATATAAATATCTTCTCCATTAGTACTACTTGGAGTAACAATGAATAATCGTACGTTTTTACCTTCAGCTAAGGGAGCGTTGATTATATTAGCAGGGAAAGTGCAAGGAGCAGTACTGAAAGGTGCGTAATTGTTCTGAATAAACACTTTGTAAGATACAGTGTTTTTCTTACCACTTCTATCTGTTACGGTATAAGAGATGATATAAAATCCTTTGGGAGCGATGTTATTAGTAGGAAAATCTACATTGATAACCAAGTTACGAATGCTGTTAGTAATTATGTTCTTTAAGCTATTCTTAGCCACAGGCTCAGTTTCATTTTCTTTGGTAATGGTAATCTCTATACTGCTAATTCCTCTGTTATCTTGGGCTTGAATACGTACTGGTACGAATGGTTGTCCTTCAGTGACTTGAATGAGGTCAAACTCATTGATTTCTAAAGCGTTAATTGAAGGATCCACGTTATCTTTTTTACAACTTACGAGCAATGCCGTAAAAAGGCAGAAGGATAAGACTAATAGTGCTACTTTTTTCATAGTATTTTGTACGGTTTTGGGTTTATATTTTTATATATTGTAATTTGTTTCATTTTTTTTTCAATAAAGCCCATAAGGCTTTAATAAGCCCTATAGGCTTTTTAGGAATTTGAGTATTGTTTAGATTAATAACCAGGGTTTTGCCTCAAAGTAGGATTTGCAGCAATCGCACTGGCAGGAATAGGGAACAGAATATAAGTACTAGGGCTTGTGGAAGTCTTAAAGTCGTGAGGTTGTAAGAACTTTCCAAAGCGAATCATATCTTGCCTTCTGTGTCCTTCCCAGCAAAGTTCACGTCCACGTTCATCATAAATTTCATCTAAAGTAAGTGTACCTGTAAAATTAGGTAAACCTGCTCTATTTCGAATTTTATTGAGCTCTTCGGTAGCTGCGGCAACGTTTCCTGTACGTAACAAACACTCAGCTTTCATCAAAATAATATCTGCAAAGCGGTAGACAGGGAAGTCATTAGAAGCAGCACCACCATTGTAAGGAGGTACAGGTAAGAACTTAGCATTTCTTGCTCCTTCTTGTACTCCTGCACTTGTCAAACTACTAATATTCAAGGAATAATTTGTGCTGCCAGGTTGTGGTCCTACAAGCCACTGTTGTCTGCGAATATCTTGGGCATTGTACTTATTATAGAAATCTTGATGGACTGTTGCCCCATTCCAGGTACTAAATCCAAAGAGTGCATTTCCGTGTGGTCCGTAGAGTGTTCTAATGCCAATGATGTTACGAGGTGCTTTTTCACCATCTATAAAGATACCAAAGATAGTTTCTTGGGTGTTGCAAGTTTGTCCGAATAATCCTTTGCTCCCTCTATCTAAGTAGTCCGCACCAGGAATAAGTGAATAACCTCCCTCGTTAATGATTCTATTACAAGCATTCAAGGCTTCGTTGAAGCGTGCTGTACCAGTATAAACTTGTGCATTCAGATATACCTTTGCTAGTATGGTATAACCTACCCATTTATGGAAACGGTTATAATAGCTGCTTTGCTTTTCGCTAGCAGTAGGCGTATGTAGTTTATCTATGTTTTCAGTTAATTCTCTAACTACAAAATTGTACACTTCGGTACGTGAAGACTGATTTACATCTTTTACTAAGGTTTTAGAATCAGTTACAATAGGTACATTTCCCCAACCATCTAACAATAAATAATAGAAGAAAGCACGTAACACTTTGGCTTCGGCAATAAACGCTTCGTTAGCTTTGGCTTTGGTTAAGAGTTCAATAGCTAAATTTGCTTTGAAAATAGCTCGGTAGAGCCAATTCCAGGTATTGTCAATAAAGGCTTGCCCTGCGGTCCAGGTATGAGTATACATCTGTATCCAGATGCCATTGTCAGCCCAGGCTCCATCGCTTCGGGTAGGAATCATCATTTCATCGGTACAAGTTTCGTTGAGGTCATACCAGCCTCGGTCTGCTCCTGCAACGCCGATGCCGCCCCAATCTCCGCGCATTTCTTTGTAAATATCAGCTAGTGCTGCTTCTGCTCCTGCAGGCGTAGCGTAAAATTGGTCTGCTACGTATCGGTCATATATTCCTTCATCAAGTTTCGTACAACTTGATACGCTAAGAATAATAACTGCTATCAGAAAATATAGTAATTGTTTCATATTTTTTATATTTTTTTGATTAATTTTCACTTTTGTACTATTTTTTCAATTTTTTTGTTTGAGAAATTTGTATTTTTTCCACTAAACCTATGAAATTTTGTAGTTCTCCAAAATTTCACAGGTTTATATTTTCATTCTACTTGAATGTTACATTCAATCCGAGTGCGAAGGCACGTGTACGAGGATAAATACCTGTATCAATTCCTGAACCGCCGCCGCCGCTAACATTGATCTCAGGGTCAATTCCTTTGTAACGTGTGATAACAAATAGGTTATTAGTAGTGAAACTCACACGTAAGTTACTTACATATTTCCACCCGCTTGTTTTTACATTATAGCCAATGGTTAGGTTTTCTAGGCGGGTAAACCCACCGTCTTCTAGCCAATAATCAGTCGCACTTGCATCGTTTACATTCACCATACCAATATCTGCTGCTCCAGCTAATACGTTAGATTGCCCCACACGGTTGAGTAGACTCAGCTGAGCTCTGCGAGCATTGTATATTTTGTGCCCATAAGCTCCACGCAAAACGATGTTAATATCAAAATCTTTATAGCGTGCAGAAGGAGTAAAGGCATAAGTAAATTTAGGGAGTACTTGCCCAGCAATGAATCGGTCTTCGCTTAAACGACCTTGGTCTATTTTTCCGTTACCGTTTACATCATCTACCAATTGATTTCCATTATCATCCACTCCTATGTGTTTGAAGAGGTAGAACGTACCAAGCGGTTTTCCTTTAATAAGATAGGACATATCATTATTTTGTCCGCCTACTCCAATCAAATCTACGCCTCCCCAGCCTACATAGTCGGTTTTAAGAGGTGTACCATCAGGTAAGGAACCACTTAATTCCGTTACAGTAGTGCGGATAGAGGTAAAGTTACCTCCTAGATTTACACTTAGGTCATCAGTATTGATAAGATTGTAGTTGAGTGTAAGTTCTATTCCTTGGTTAAGTACACTACCTACATTAGCCGTAATGCTTCCAAAAGGGAAAGGAGGTACAGGTACTTGATAGCCGAATAAGAGGTCTTTAGTAGTGCCATAAAAATAATCAATAGTACCGCTAAGTTTATTTTTCAGGATAGTGAAATCAATTCCTGCGTTATACATTTCGCGGGTTTCCCAGCGGAGATTAGGATTAGCATTTTGGGTAATGGCAAAGTTACGAATGAGTTGCCCTGCAAAAAAGGTATTTCCTGCATTACCTGCTAAGAGTACAGAGTTCAAAGGCCCTAAGCCTTGTTGATTACCTGTAACTCCAAAACCTGCGCGGATTTTTAAGTTATCAAATATGCCTAAGTTTTTAATAAAATCCTCTTCTGTAGCACTCCAAGCTAAAGAGAAAGAGGGGAAGTTTGCCCATTTATTATTTGCTCCAAATACGGAGGCACCATCACGTCGGAAACTCACGGTAGCTTGGTATTTACCTTTGAAGGCATAATTAGCACGAGCTAAAAAGGATACCAAAGTTCTATCATTTTTGTAAGAGTTAGGATATACGGTTTGGTCGCCTGGTAATGAGAATGAGCCTGCATTTTGGATAGCATTTACCCCTAACAAATCATTAGGGAAATTGATACCTAATGTATTTTGTCCTTCATAGATTTGTTTTTGCCATTCGTATACGCCTGTTATGCCGAAGCTGTGGTCGCCGATATTTTTATTGTAGTTCAAAATGAGATTAAGCAATCGTTCGTTAGCTAAGTTAGTAGAACGCCGAGCAACACCATTATTTTGCCTGCCTTCAAAATCGGTAATTCTTGATTTATAGCTACCATATTCTCTATTCTCTTTGCGCCAAGAACCAAACAAAGTAGCAGTTAGACCGTCAAGAATTTCGTATTCGGCTCGTACACTACTAAAGAAATTATTGAATCGCTCATTGTCATAAATTTCTCGGGCGCGGGCTACGGGGTTGGTATAGTTAAACAAGGTATTGTCTATAAAATAAGTACCATCAGGGTTAAAAATAGGGTTGGTGGGTCGTGTGCTGATGGCTCCGCCAATAGCTCCCGCATTATAGTTGCGATTCAAAACATTCATGTTTAGGTTATAGGTTAAGGTCAAGCGATTATCTATTGCTTTTTGTGTGGCTTGGATACGTCCAATATAATTTTCGGAATTAGATTTTATGATTACTCCTTCCTGAAAAATTCCTGTAATAGAGGCACGGTAGTTAAAATTCTTGCTTCCTGAAGAGAAGGCCAAGTTATGGTTTTGGGTATAACCTGTGCGAGAGATTTCTTTGAACCAGTCGGTATTTCCACCAAGGTCAAATCCTGTAATTCCTCTTTTTTCAGCTAAGGCACGATATTCGTTAGCAGAAAGCATATCATACTTTTTAGCAATGCTTTCTACTGAAAGTACGCCACTATATTCTAAGGAAGTTTGGTCAGGGCTACCTTTTTTAGTAGTAACTACAATAACTCCCGCTGCACCGCGAGAACCGTAAATAGCCGTAGCGGAAGCATCTTTTAAGATGTCAATTGATAGAATTTCATTTGGAGGTAATTGATTCAAAAGTCCCAAATTTCCTTGAACACCGTCAATTACCACAAGTGGGTCATTACCACCAATCAATGAGGTAATACCACGGATACGGATAGTAGGATTTACCCCTGGCTCACTACCTACTTGGTTGATGGCAACGCCTGCTGCTCTGCCGTTGAGTTGTTGCAAGGGGCTAGTAATAGGACCTTGGTTAAAATCCTTAGGAGTAAGGCTAGTAATTGCTCCTGTAACATCCTTTTTCTGTACAGTGGTATAACCAACTACTACCACTTCCTCTAACTTAGTGTCAGATTCTAAGATTACGTCTATGGTAGTAGAAGTCCCTACGGGAATTTCTTGCGACTTGAAGCCTACATAGCTGAAAACCAAAATACTACCTTGAGGGGCTTCAATTTTGTAGTTTCCCTCAAAATCAGTAGTGGTAGCTGTGCTTGTCCCTTTGATGTTTACAGTAACACCTGCGAGACCTTGCTTGTCTTCTGCACTGATAACTTTACCAGATATGGAAACATTTTGTGCCAAGGCACTCATTACCCATAACCAGCAAAATAAAGACAGAAGTAGTAATCTGCTGTTGTTGATGTTGTACTGTTTCATGCAAATTAAGTTTTCTGAATAATTGAACAATGATAAATTTGAACTAAAATGAATAGAGAAAATATAAGTTATTGATTAATTAATTTAAGTTTATTTCGTAATTATTTTTATTTTCCTTTTCCTACTAGGTTAGTAAGGATTTTTTAACTATTTTTTTCTTTTTTTTCCAAAAAAATATTTTTCTTGAAGCGTTAGACTTTTTTTTCAACAAAAATAGCATTTTTCAAATATAAAATAAAATTATCTTATATTTGGGTAAAAAATTTCTTTGAATTATGCAAAATTAACGCTTTTTTAATATACTCCAAAAAAAACTAAATTTTTTTTAACGATGGCAAAAAAAACTACCACCGAGGCAGAACTTTCCACAGAAAGTTTACCCACAAATACACTTACAGATAGTAAAGACAAAGGCTTGACCACAGATTACTCTTGGCTTAATATTTTAGAAGATAAAACTTTTTTGGATAGTTTTTTGAATAAGTATCTTCCTAAATACTTGCAAACTACGCGTTGGTTCGGAGGTAAAGGGAGAGTAGTAAAGCAACTTATTATACAGCATGCTCTTGTGTTACCTGTGGAGCAGACGCAAGTATATTTACTTATTATAGAAAGTATTTTTGCCGAAGGCTTTGCTGATAGTTACTTTTTACCTATTCATTTTAGCACTGACGAATATTTTAAGCCAGACGAAAAGGCAATTATCTGCTCCATGCAGATTCAAGAGCAAAAAGGACTTTTGATTGATGCTCTATATTGGGAAACATTTAGAAACAAATTATTTTATCACATTTTAGCACAATCCGAAATTAACACAGGTGAGGGTATACTACAATTTAACAGAGGTAAAATTCTAGAACAGCACCAAACAGATAAAGCTATAGAGTCTATCCTATTAAAAACTGATCAAAGTAATACATCACTTATTTTTAATGACCAGTATTTTTTGAAAATCTACCGTAGGCTTTACCGCGAAACCAACCCTGACTATGAAATCACGAAGTTCCTTACAGAAAATGCTAACTTTGCTCACTCCCCTAAATATGCAGGGAGCATCTCTTGGAAACGCGCCAAACAACCTGAAGTTTCATTAGGGCTAATGCAACAAAAAGTAGAGAATGAAGGCGATGCATGGCAATATTTGAACGGACAAATTAGAAGCTACTTTAACAAGATTATCAAATATAAGATTAACATTAGCAAGATAGAGAAGGTGGAATTATATCAGCCTAAATCTATCAAAGAATTAGATCCTGAAACAATTGATTTGATGAGTTTAGAAACGTTGAAAAGTATTGATAAACTTGCCCAACGCACTGCTGAGATGCACATTGCTATCTCTTCGGATAGAACGAGTTATACCTTCCTACCACAGTTATACAATGAGGACTATTCCGTTTGGCTCAAAAATCGTATGATTGCTCAATTAGACAAACGGTTGGCTTTGATCGAACAAAATAAAGATAAACTAACGGGATTAGCCAAAGAGTATGCAAATTTCTTTTTAGAAAAAAAAGAAGAAATACGAGACTTCTTTTTGAATTTTGATGAAAATAAGCTCATCTCCAAACGCATACGTATTCACGGGGATTTTCATTTAGGGCAAGTTCTGAAGCAAAATGATGATTTTATTATTTTAGACTTTGAAGGCGAGCCTGAAAGTACTATCCGTGATAGGAAAGTAAAGCAACCTCCTATCAAAGATGTGGCAGGTATGATACGCTCATTTCACTATGCGGTATATGCAAATATTTTTGAATTAGTAGAAAAAGAAAACAGTAAAATCGGTTTTGAACAACTTTCCGAAGCGGGTAATCGATACTATCGTATTATTGTAGCGGTTTACTTAAATACTTATATAAAGGTAGCTATGGCAAATTCGTTAGATATTGGTTATCAGAAAGAAATTAACTACTTACTCAAATATCACCTATTAGAAAAAGCTATTTATGAACTAGGCTATGAATTAAACTCTCGTCCTTCGTGGGCAATTATTCCTTTACAAGGTATTGTACAATTACTCACTACTTAAACAATTACTCACTACTTAATAAGAGTAAAAAAATTAGCGTAAGCAAAACACTTACGCTAATTTAGTAAATCTGCTTTGATTGTGTATAGAACAAAACTGAATTTTACAAGTAAAGCTACCGTCTTTGTAGGCTTACCCAGTTTTGTTTAAAATCCTCAATTTCTTGGGCAGTAAAACCATATAAATCCCTTAATTTATTGATAACCTGAGTTAGCTTTGGCAGTTCATTCACAGAGTCAGTTATAAACTTATAAGAAGTAGGAGTGCCATTGTATGGAGCATTAAGCCATATTAGCATTTCGTCAATTTGAGCATCGGTAATTTTTTTGAAATTTTGAGGGATAGTTCTCCAACCATGAAGAAATCCAACGGCTTCGCTATAAGCATGTAAAGCACTAGCTTTTTCATTGTCTGTAGGATTTGTTTTGCTTAAATTAGCAATAGCAGAATGGCAATAATTGATAATAGTAGCGGCATTTATTTTTTCCCATAATAGGCGAATTTCTGCTAAGGCTTCATTACGTTCTTTATTGTATTTGCTGCCTGCTTTGACTGCGGCTTTAAGTTTAAGAAACTGATTTTTCATCTGCGAATATAAACCATTACCATCATTTTTATCTCTACGAGCAGCGTAGTTAGCCATAGCCCTGTCGCGTACATTAGCGGCTACATTATTAGAACCTGAATTGCTAAAAGCAGGTGTTGCTCCATAGATGGCTACGATTTGATCAATAGTGGCTTCTGTGATATTACCTGCCATGAGGTCGGTAGCGTGTTTGTAGAGAGTTGCTCCAAATTGTCCTTTTTCTATGAGTTGTTCTAATTCTAAACCATTCTCATCAAAGAGGTAAGCACTGCTTCCTGTCCCAAAAACACCACCCTGCCCTGTAGGTGGGCCAGGTGTATAAGTTCCCCCGCTAGCTTTGGCTAACTCATCGAACCATCCTCCCGTTCCTTCTAATCTACTCTTAAAATAAGGCGTAATAAGACTTGCTAAACTTGGATTTCCAGCATTAAACAAATTGTCTAATGCCGTTTTTGTTACTATCATGCCTTGTACTCTTCCTTTTTTAGCTTCCTCTGTAAGAGCAACTAATTGGTTTACTACGGCAATTTGCGTAGAGGCGTTAGTATTAAAATCAGCAGACTCGTAAGTTGTAGGAATAACTAGTGCAGGGCGTAGCTCGTCCTTTTTACAACTTACTCCTAAAACTATTGTTAGGACTACAATAGGTAACTTAAACGAAAAATATATTCTTTTCATTTGTGTTAAATTTTTATTGAAAATCAAGTGTGTTCTACAATTTTGAACGCACAAAGTTAATAAATTAAATTTATTTAGACTAATTATAAATAATTTTTTTTGTAAGAAATAGTGATTGTCTTGCAGTATGCCATTACAATCAGTTAGAATAAGTTACTTTACGATTTCAGCTTGATACTCTAGCCTTTGATGCATGTACCGATTTGTATGTACCACAATACTTATGAGCTAATTGGGCGGGAATATTAACAAAAAAAAAAAAAAAATTTATCATACATTTCTATTATATTAATATTAATATATTTTTTTCATTCAGCCTTGTTTACTACTATGGTAGTAATATTTTAAGGTGCCACGTTTTATATGGTCAATTAGTTGAGTGTACCTACTATAATTTGAGAACCTTTTTTTTAAGTAGTCTAACTTGCTTTTCAATAGGTGGTTAAGAGAGAAATTTTATCATTTTTCATTCCATCTAAAAAAAGAGGAAATATTTTCCCCTTTTTTTACATTAGTCTAATCCTCTCATCATACGTATAATTTCTTTAAGTAAGGCCTCATTTTTAGTCTTAATAGCATCAGTAAACAAGTCATAAATTTTGTGAACTTTATCCCAGTCAATAGCTTTAGGGCTATCTTCATTCAAGTTTATTTTCTTCGTGTTTCGGTAATTTTTTACTATCTTCTTGAAGTTCCTTCCTTCTGCTAAAAATTTGGCTACTTTTTGAAAATTTGTTTCATCTAGACTTTCCAAAAAGCTAATTGCAGTTTTAGGTAACTCTACATCTTGGTTCAAGATTTTCCATTTCAACTCAGGGTAGTTAGCACTTAATCTATCTATTATTTTGGCATATCGCTCGTCATTTTTTATTGTTCTATCTGAAACTTTATGCTGTTCTGCTAACTTATCTACGGTTTTTTGTCTTTTAGAAAAAGAGGAAACATTTTCCCCTTTTTTTTGGGGTCTTCCCCGCTTTAATTTCTCTAGTTCATATTGTTTTCCGCGTAGATAACTCCTTTGTGCATCCGTCAGGTTTCGCTTACCTAATTGGTTATTAAGCATCCATAGTTTTACATCGTCAAGGCTTTCAAAGTTTTTTATCTCAAACCTGAAGGGAATTTTATAAGCTTGACATATCGAGTAACGGTTATGTCCATCTACAATAACGTATTTCCCTTCGTTTGCCCAAAGTACAAGCGGTTCACGACAACCATCTTTTCTGATGTTCGCCTCTAATAATACGAACTCATCGGGATGTAATTTAGGAATATAAGATTTGAGTTCAGGCAACATAACGATATTACTCAGAACCTCTTTCTCAAATTGTAATTTCTCCTCTACTGCATTTTGTTGTAATTCTTGAATTACAAACTGTTCTTTTTTTGCCATACTCTATCTTTATTGAATATAAAACAGATAAGACCTTTTGTCAAATAGCTATAATTTCTTTGGCTAAAGCCAAGTAATCTTGTGCTCCTGCACTTTGAGCATCGTGTTGAAAAATATCTTTTCGTAAAGCACTCGCTTCAGTAATTTTCACATTCTGCCGAATAATTGTATTGAGAACTACGTTTTTATACTTTCGTTGAATCTGCTCAATAATACTTTTACTTACGACGGTTCGGTTAAATTGCGTAATAAGCAATCCTAAAATACTCAAATCGGTATTTAAATCGTCTTTCAATCTTTTGTAAAGGTCTATAATCGTTTGCAAGCCTTTGACAGCTAAATATTGCGGCTCAACTACAATAATTAAATGCGTAGAAGCTAACAAAGCATTGATAGTAAGAATACCCAAACTTGGCGGGCAATCAATCAAAATATAATCATAATTTTGTTTTATACTTTGTAAGGCTTTTCTTAATTTGAAGTAACCTGTAACTTGCTCTGCTTGTAGATTATTCTCTGCCATAGAGAGGCGAAGTTCGGCAGGAACAATGGCAAATTTCTCATCTATATTATAAATAGGTAAGGGAACATTATTGCAAAGCACGTCATACACTGTATTCTGAGGTTCGTCTATTCCTACCGATTGTGAGAGGTTAGCCTGTGGGTCTATATCAATTACTAACACTTTTTTACCCAAAATAGAGAGAGCTTTGCCCAAATTGAGCGTAGATGTAGTTTTACCTACTCCACCCTTATGATTAACTAATGAGATAATTTGAGCCATAAAAAACTTTGCCTATACCAAAAAAACGTTTAGGCAAAGTTAGGCAATATTTTCAAATTTCATTCAAACTCTCACGGAATAAGTTACGATAAATCTCTAAATTTCTGATTCGGTTCTCTATGCTTTCTAATGTACTTTTGAATTGAGTAAAGAAGTTCGCTTGTAATCTTACATATACTCTATTATCAATATCTTGATAAGTAGTCAAATAGCCTTTACCTTCTAAGTTTTGTATTTGCCATCGTATTACTTCATCATCGCTAATCATAAAAAAACTTACACTTGTTTTTCCCTCTTGTAAGGCAAGTTCATACTCACGCTCTTGGTTATTAAAAATTTGTTTAAGTAAGCTGTATTCATCATGATGAATATCAAAGTGTTCACATACCCAGTATTGACACTCTCGGTCTATGCTATATTGTAAATCTTCTAAAATTTCATCTATTTGAATACGCAAATTTTCTATTTCTTTTTCAAGGATAAGCTTTTGTTGTGCTGCTTGCTGGATTTTCTCTATTAGTTCTTGTGAAATATCTTCATTTACTTGGCTTTGCAAAAACTGTATCATATAAGGTATGAGTTTGAGGTGAAACAGAAATTCAACTAAGTTAAAATTACTTATTTCTTAGACAATGCAAAAGTTTAGCCAATTTTACCTACTTAATATCTCAAAAATTCCTATCAAAAAAGCGATTACATAACTTCTTTCTCATTTTTTTTATGTATTATTGCAAATTAGAAAGGTAAGATAAAAAAGTTATATAACCTTTCTGAAAGTAAGCATCTTTGAAAAAATAGAAGATGCATAAAAAAAGAAGGCTTAAGGGTTCCCGCCTCAAGCCTTCCAAATTTCTAAAAGTAGGTAAGTGATTATCAAGGACTTACATACTCACGTGTGTTTAGTTAGCAACAGCAGCATTTGCTTTTTAGGGCAAATTTCTAAAACTAACTAACCAAAATTGTTGGTTTCTGTTTTACATCACGCAAAAATACAAATAATTTTTGAGAACAAAAAGAATTTTTACACAAATTCTTTACAAACCCTAAAAATTATTTGATACTTTTCATCAAAATTTGTGTTAAAGATTCTACCTTGCTCAGAAGGTAATAGTAGTGAAAAAACTACCAACTCTTTTGGTTCCATTCTAACCCGCCCTATTCATTTGCTTCGTTGCTAAGCCACGTGTTACTTCAACACTTGATAGCCATGTGTTTCTGTTTTACAAATTATGTCTGTTCAAACACAAGACCTGTGGCAAGCACTACAAAATGCTATTTCACAAGATGGAGGGTTAGCCGTATACCGTTATTATGGTTTTGAGCCAAGTACTAAACCCCAACCTTTCAACCCTTTTCGCGAAGAGCGTACAAGTTCGTTTTTTATTACTAAAAAATTCGGAAAGTATATTTTCAAAGATTTTGGAGATGATAGTATCAAGGGCGATTGTTTTAAGTTTGTCAAACTATATCAAAATACAAATAACAAGCAAGCTTTTCGTATCTTATGTCAAATTTACAATTTAATAGAAACCGACGAGTCAATAAACAAGCCCACTTATGCACCTAAAAAGCAAGCTAAGAAAACAAACATAGATAAAACCACAGAAAAAGAATTACTAAATATTTCCTTTAAGCCTTTTGCAGATGAAGAATTAGCATTTTGGCAAAAAAAAGGTTTAGTTTCAAAAGAAATGTTAGAGGCTAACGGCGTGAAATCAGTGCAAAGTTTTAGCCTTAAAATAGGACAGAAAGTTAGGCACTTCACAAATCTACATTTCATTTTTGCTTATGAAATTATACCGCAAAAATGCTACAAACTTTACATGCCAAAAGCTAAATACCGCATTTATGCACCAAGTAAGACCATATTTCTGCCTAATTTACAACCCGCTCGACAAGTACTTGGTGAAAATTATGCTTATCACTTCGGTTTACAAACCCTTGATTTTTCCAAAGAAATCATACTCTGTGGTGGTGAACCTGACTGCTTAGCCTTGAAAAGTCTAGGCTATAATGCTTTCACTTTGGGTGCAGAAAGTGCCACGATTCCTGACTTCGTTTGGCAAAAAATCCTAGAAAAGCAACCTCACCCTAATATCAAAGTACTCTACGATACCGATTTTACGGGCATGACTAACGGGCAAAAACTAGCACAAACTTATCACTTCCAACAAATTATTTTACCTAAGCTCTTCCAACAAAATCAAAAACAACAACCTAAACCTACCCTTAATGACCTATGCGATTACCTGCAAACCTACGGACACGATGCCGACTTGCAACTCGCATTAGCCCAAAATATTTTCCAAAAACAAGACCTACACCTCACCCATGTACCTACAATACACGTAGAAAAATATCTCTCCGAAAAGACAGACTTATTACTTAATTTTATCCAACAGCAACCATATACCTTGATTGAAGGAGATGCAGGTATTGGCAAAACTTTTACTCTACTCACTGAAGTTGCTCCAAAACTCACGCAACCCGTTCTCTTTGTCGTACCTTTTGCTATCCAAGTAGAACAAATTGCTCAAGAATACAAAGACAAAATTGAAGACTTGGTATGCTTCAACAATCATGAAGACAGCCTCAATAAATCCTTTGGAAAAGTCAATGTTTGCACTTATGATAAGATACAGGCAGTCTTTCAACCCGATATGCACATATTCATTGACGAATGCCATTTACTCACCAGCGAGTATGGCTATCGTACGCAAGCTATCAATGCCGTAAGCAAAGTTATCGCCCAAGCAAAGAGCGTTTGCATGATTTCTGCCACCCCTGATTACAGCTTTTGCCAAGATAAAAACTTCAAACTTATTCGTTTCAAGCGAAAAAACAACCCTCACGTTCAATTGAATATTTGCCATTTAAGCGAAAATAAAAAAGAACATCTGCTTAAAATCTTACTCGCCAAAGTACAAGAACATCAACTCCAAACACGAAACCAAACCCTTATTGTTAGGCTTAACCATAAGAGTTTGGCTCGCCAAATAGCTCAGTTACTCATTCAGCAGAACATTCTTAAACCTCAAGAAATCGATTTTGTATTCAGTTTTAAACAAAAAGGCAAAACTACTCCAAGTAAAGAAGCCATTATTTCACAAGGAACTATTCCTAAAAACATTAAAATCCTCTTCGTTACCGCTTGCTTTGATTGCGGAATTAACATCCAAAATACCAATATTGCTGAAATCATTAGTTTTGAAATCCATTATACGGACAACTGCCCTGATACCTTGGTGCAACTTGTCCAAAGATTCAGACAATTAAACCCCATAAAGGTACTGGTATGCAAACCCGCTAAAAGTGAACACCACAAACCTTTACCTTCACTTTACAGCCTTAGGAAAAAAATGTACCAAGATGCTTACAACCGTATCAATCTTCTAGCTTACCAGCAAAAAGTCTACCTAGACAAATTAAAAATCCAAATGTTACAATTTGAAAAAATGCCTGCTTACTTCAAAGTAAATGAAGATATTTCGGCTAATTTCAAAATCCTAACCCTAGACAAGGAAAAACAATTTATCCCTAACGAAAACTACATTCGCTTTGCCGCCAAGGAATTTGCCCGTAAAAACATAGGCACTGCCGAGTTTATCGCTCAAGTTCAGCAGGCTTTGCCTAATGTCTCCTGCCAAATTTACCAAATAGAACAAACAGAAAAGGATAGCTTAAACTCTAAAAGCACTACTCAACAATTAAAAAACCTTGCCCAACAAGAAAAGCTCCTCAAAGCAAAAACCATTGAACAATTTACACAAACTCTAGCCCAACAAACGGACAATCTACTAAATACTCTCTATCATACCTACCACGACTTGAACTTGAAACAAAAAATCGCCCAACAAATGAATCCTTCTTCAAAACAGGAAGTCATACCACTTGCCCAAATTTTACCACAAGCCCAAACCTACGACGGAGCAGATGATCTTACTATTAAACTCGCCAAACGCTACTTTATACTTAAAGAACTACTTTTGCCCAAAGATAAAATTCCTACCATCCTACAACAATTCCCCTCTGATGCCCAATTCTCACTCCTTGTTAAAACACTATCTAATCAAATTAACTTGTATGCTCAAAAGGAACTTTCATACGAACTACCACTCATTATGAGTGATATGCGACAAATTGAAAACACCCAATTCCTACAACAAGTAATTGACTGGATAGAAAACGATTTGCAAACTCAGGATTTTTCACAAAAACGTACTCAAACTTATCAACGCCAAATTGAAATGGAAAAATATGACCTCAAACTTCTACAATACCAACGACGCAACTACCAAGCTATCTATCATTACTTAACTACTACACGAGAAAAACGAGCATTAGGTAGAAAAATGCAAACAATTGCCAAAAAAATTAGAAAAACCTACTTATATATTCAAGAACTAAATAAAAAACTAGAAAAAAGCCACATAAAAGCCATAGAAATTAACCAACTTTCTAAACAACTCAACGCCCTACGCGCACACCCAACCGATAAAGTAGGACTTAAAACCAACCTGCGACTCCTACAAACACTTTTTGAAATAGAAACTGAAAAGAAAAAAGTCTTACAACCTAACGGCTCACTTAAAGAGCAAATTTTAGTAAAAATCGGTAAAAAATTGACTATCAATAGCTTTCTACAAAAAATTGGGCTTACCTTTGCAGAAAGTCAAGCATATTGCATACATTTACAATATAAATTAAAAGAAGATAAACAAAAAAGACTTGAACATTTGGCAATGCAAAGCGTGTCAAAAATAGACCCAAAAGCGAAGGAAATACCTATAAACATGAATCACTACACACAAACATTCGCTTTAAAACCTATAAATGACTCTTTAACTAATATGCCTTATCCTATCTTTTGGGATTAGGTATTCTAATTTTCAAATTTGTATTGACTGTATTCAAACATAATCCCTATTTTCCTATGGATATTTTTTTCCAACTTAATCGCATTTCAGAGTTTGTAAACAAAGCACAACAGCAGTACATTCTCAATAGGCAAACCGTACCACAAATTTGCCAGACTTTATTAGAAAATACCTTACCTATGATAAATTGTGAATTCGGTTTGCTCGTTCTACTGCCCCCGGCAGGTCTTTCCGTAGAAAAGCCTATTATCTCGGTAAATAAAGGCATGAAGACCGAAACGCCCGCTTTTCAAAATTTTATAGAATGGGCAAAAATGCAAAATAAACCTATTTTCACAGAGGAAATGATGCATAGGCAAAACATTTCAGCTGTCTTTCAGGAGAATATACATATCTATACCCTAGCAGTTCTATTAGTAAAATGTGATGATAATCTCAATGCTTTACTTATCTTAGGTAATTATGACCGTGAAGATGAATTTGACCTGATTACCCTGCTTAAACCTGTTACGACTGCCTTGGGAGTTATCTTTGAAGATTATTTTGAGAAATTAAAAGCTACACAAACCCTCCAACAAGCTGATAACAAAATTAGCCAAGCTATGAGCCTACCCCAAGCAAACCGAGATTTCTATTTGAGTTCCATTTTCCAAGCAAGCGAAAAAGCTATTACCGTTTTGGACAAAACAGGTACTATTCTTTTCATGAATAGCATGGTTGCCAAAAATACAATGCTCTATCAAAATAAAGAGATTAAAGTAGGAGATAATATTTTTAGCTTTTTAATCAAAGGTATAGAAGAAAATTTTAGGAGAGATTTTGATAAAGCTTGTAAAGGGGAAGAAATTAACCTAGTACTAGAGATAGAAGTTATGCCTAACAAAAAGAATTGGTTTGAAATTCAATTTTTACCTATCTTTGATGACAAAAAAGAAGTCCAAGCTGTGGCATTTAGTGCCTTTGATGTAACCAAAAACAAAAAGATTGAAACCGCTCTAAGAGAAACTTACCACGAAATTAACAACTTCCGTACTGCTCTCTATTCCAGTGCTTTGATTATTGTAACCGATTTACGCGGCTATATCATTGATATTAATCACCTCGCTTGCCAACTCTCAGGCTATGAAAAAAACGAAATCCTTAGCCAATCTATCGATATACTAAACTCTGGCTACCACGACGAAGCCTTTTTTAGGGATATGTGGAATACCATAAGAAAAGGAAAAAGCTGGCGTAATGAAATTCGACATAAAACCAAAGATAACCAATTTTTTTGGACAGATACTATTATCAACCCCGTTACTAATGAACATGGAGAAGTTTATCAATATCTATGGGTAAACTATATCATTACAGAAAGAAAAATTGCCGAAGAGCAGCAAAATCGCCTCTTGCGAAATCTTTATGAGTTTGCCTTTGAAACTTCACACGGTTTGCGTAAGCCCTTGGCAAATATCTTGGGTTTGGTTTCAGTATTTGATAAAAATAATTTGAGCAATGAATTTAACCAAGTTATCATAGAAAAAGTACAAGAATCTGCCATGGAATTAGATGAAATTGTAACAAAAATGACTAAACTCCTAGCAGCGAAAAATATTAAAGTTTCATAAAAATTAAGAAAAGTAAAAAAGTTAGTAAAAATATCTTCACTGAAAGTATTACTATTCTTTTCTTGCCAAATTCATAAGTTATCTTTTTTTTATTCAAATGTTAAAAGATTATTAACTATTTGTAAAGCCTAACTGTTTTTTATTTCAAAAATAAAATATATTTTAGCGACCACAAAACGTAACTCTCTGCCAAGAAAGTGGAGAGAGACATTTGTAGCTATTTTTTATAGCTAAATTTTTTTATCAGCTAAATTCAAACTTTACTTAAACTACAAACTTACGTTTATGAACAAAAAATTACTTTGCAGCTTGCTTTTTCTGTGCTTGGCTGTCATTGGGCAACTTTATGCACAAGAGCGAACAATTACAGGTAAAATAACCGACGCAGAAGGGAATGGCTTACCAGGTATTACCGTACTTGTTAAAGGTACTTCTAAGGGAACAGCAAGTAATGCTGACGGAAGTTATAGCATTACTGTAAGTAGTAACGATGCCGTACTTATATTCTCAGGGGTGGGGTATGTGCGCCAAGAGATTGCCGTAGGCTCACAAAGTGTCATTGATGTACAATTAGTTGCTGATGAAAAAATGCTTGGGGAAGTAGTAGTTACGGGCGTTGCCGAAGGAACTTCTACCAAGAAATTAGGCTTTTCTATTGCTAAGATCGGTGAAAAGACCTTGAAAGAAGTACCTGCTATAGACCCTGCTAATGCTATTAGGGGGAAAGTAGCTGGTGCTCAAATTGTGCAAGGTACAGGTATTCCTGGTACAGCACCTAATATCCGCTTACGGGGGGCTACCAACATCCAAGGCACCTCTAATCCACTTATTATCGTTGATGGAGTAATTACTGCACCAGGAACTACCTTGGCAGATATTAACATGAATGATGTAGAGTCTATTGAGATTGTAAAAGGTGCTGCAGGAGCTTCTTTGTATGGTTCGCAGGCGGCAAATGGTGTTATTCAAATCATAACCAAGCGTGGTGCAGAAATGGAAGGGCAAACTCGTGTTACAGTACGCAGTGAAGTAGGATTTACTAACTTACAGCGTAAATTCCCCCTAGCTAAACACCATCACTATCAGCTCAACCCTGATGGTAGTTTCAAATTGCAGGATCCTAACAATTTGGGTTCGCGCATAGAAGAAGCCGATGGAATTGCAGATAATCCTTATCCTGTAAACTATGATCAGCAAGCTCAAGTATTTAAATCACGTTTATTTTACAATAATTATGTTTCTGTTGCTTCTACCAGCCGAAATACTAACTTCATGGTTTCAGGTGAGAATTTGGTAACACAAGGAGTGGTAGAAGGCTTACCTGCCTTTGATAGAAAAAATGTGAGAGTAAATGTGGATCATAAAATTATAGATAAACTAAAAGTTAGTATCTCTTCTTTATTTTCAAGTTCTGTTGGTCCGCAAGCCTCTGAGCGGGGGCAGTCAGGAATTTTCTACTCTGTTCTTTTAAATGAGCCTTTCCTAAATTTACGAGCTCCTAACCCCGATGGAACTCCTTTTGATAATATTAGCCCTAACATCTATAATAATGCTACTAATCCCCTATATGTAGCTTACAACGACCAATTTAAGCTAAACAGAGATAGATTGCTGGGAAATATGGTACTCTCTTACCAAGCTACTGATTGGCTCCGTTTAGAAGGACAATACTCTCTTGACCGCACATGGGTAAATTTTGAACGTTGGCAAGATAAAAATTATATCACTCGTAATTTTCCTAATGGAAATGGAGGTTTCTTACAGACTTTGAAATCAGGAGAAATAGGGCAGGTTGCTACGCTAAATGCTTACTTTAATAAAGCCTTTTTAGATAATGATTTGAAAATAGGCTCTACAATACGCTACCAATGGGAACAATACAATACTGATTTTAATTCCTTGTCTGGTTCTCGTTTTGCCTCTTCAGGGGTGCGTGATGCTAGTTTTTTGGACCGTACCACTCTTGCTGTCGCTAATGGTTCTACCTTAGTCAGAGCCGAAAATGTATTCTTAAATGTACGTACAGATTATCGCGATCGCTATATTTTAGAAGGATTAGTACGTAATGACCGATCTTCGCTCTTTGGTTCACAAGAAAGAAGTCAAATATTTTATCGTATTTCAGGAGCTTATCGTTTGAGCGAAGATGTAAAAATTCCTGGTATTGACGAATTGAAATTACGTGCCTCTTATGGTACATCAGGACAAAGACCCCGCTTTTCTGACCAATACGAAACATTTAGCAGTTCTAATGGTGTAGTGGTGCGTAATCAATTAGGAAACAGCCAACTTCGCCCCTCCAAAGTAGGAGAAACTGAGGTAGGGTTAAATGTAAGTTTTCTGAAACGCTTTAACTTTGAGTTCAATTATGCTAAAACCGTAGCGCGCGACCAAATTTTATCCGTACCTTTACCTCCTTGGTTTGGTTATATCTCCCAAGTGCGTAATGCAGGTACCTTGGAGTCCAATACCATAGAGTTTGCCTTAAATGGGGATGCCCTAAAAACCAAAGATTTCACTTGGAATTTTGGTATCATTGCTAGCCGTACTCGTTCTGAAATTACTGAACTTGGTGTGCCTCCATACGCTACTGATGGTAAATTCGGCGTAGCCTCAGGAGCAGGGGTAGCCAACAGTATGTTTAGAATTGAAAAAGGACAGCCTTTTGGAGTAATGTACGGAAATGTGCTAGCACGCTCATTGAGCCAGCTAAAAACTAACGCTGATGGGTTTGTTATTAACTTATTCCAAGTTACAGGACGTAAATTAGAGGATTTTGAAATTAACGAGGATGGGTTTGTAGTACTCAAAGCCCAACGAGGTACTACCGCAGAGCGGGCTTTCGTGTTATTAGATGAAACAGGGCAAAAACTCGTAACCAAGATTGGAGATTCTAACCCTGACTTGGTGATGGGAATTACCAATACATTTAGTTACAAGAACTTTTCTTTATATAGTTTGTTAGATGTACAAATCGGAGGAAATATCTATAATTCTACAAGGCAATTATTATACTTCAATAATCGCCATGCTGACTTAGACCAAAGTGGTAAACCCGTAGAAAAACGCAAACCTATTCAATATTATAGCGCAGCTAATAGTATTTACAACGGCAACGATCCAGTGGATTATTTCGTAGAGAAAGGTGGATTTGTAATTGTACGTGAAATTAACCTAAGCTATAGTTTTGACAGATCCTTCTTTGAAAAGTTAGGAGCGATTGGCAAAGTATTTTATGATGCTCGTATTGCCTTAATTGGACGTAATTTGTTTACATTCACGAAATATACAGGTTATAATCCTGAGGTGGCTTTAGCAGATAATTCTACCAGTTTCCGAGTAGATCAATTTGCTTACCCTGTTTTCAGAACTTATACTATGTCTTTACAACTTAGATTTTAGGATTTCAGCTAACACCTTTTTTCCTATAAGCATATGAAAAAAATATTTTATACCCTCTTTTTAGCAATTGCCCTAGTGATATTCAATGGCTGTGCTAAACTAGACGTACAAAATCCTAATGAACCTGATGTTAAAAAAGCTCTTTCACGCTCCAATGATTTGAAAGGACTTTTAGCAGGCGCTTTTGTAGATGTATATAGTATCTTTTGGGGGTGGAATACACCCACCTTTTATTCAAGTGTCCATTTAGAATGGACCGCTGACCATGTAACCATGACTAATAACTACCGAGCCATGTGGTCGCAATTCAAGGTAGAGCCTCGTCCTACTTTTAATAATACCCTTGCTTTTAGCGATTTAGATATTATTAGTGAACCTTACAGACGCTTGTTTGCTGCTAATACTAACGCTAATGATGTGATTCGTAGAATTGAAAAAGATGGCGTTCAAGTCGGTACAAATGGAAGTGAAACCCAAATGGTATTAGCTTGTGCCTATTTTGTAAAAGGATTAGCCTATGGCTATTTAGCAAATATCTTCGATAAAGCCGTAATTGTAGAACCTGATACTGACTTGAATAAATTAACCAAAGATGATTTGGTTGACTATAAGCAAGTTCTTAATGCTTCTATTAGAGCTCTGGATAAAGCTATCCAAATTGCTTCTAACAATACTTTTACGCTTGATGCTTCTTTTATCAATACCCCTTCACCCCTTAATAATGTAAAATTGGCTCGGTTAGCACGTACTTATGCTGCTAATTTTATTGTGCAAAATGCACGAAACAGAGCAGAAAACAGCGCTACCGATTGGAACAAGGTATTGAACTATACTCAAAATGGTATAACTGAAGACTTTATTATTAAGTTAGATGGAGTCAACTGGGATCATGCCTTAATTGGCGGAGCAGGATTAGATTGGTACTGGCGCGTTGATTTACGAATTATCAATCTTTTAGACCCTAACTATCCTAAACGCTTCCCTATGGCTACTAATGCTACCTTACCTCCTGCCAACTCAATAGACAAACGTTTGAATCTGTACTTTAAGTATGAACCAAGCTTAGCTTTCTTCCGAGTTACTCGCGGTCCGCAGTTACGTAGCCATTACCGCGTAAAACGCTATGATGATTTATATGCGGCTCAAAGCATCGGTCCTTGCCCATTTATGTATGCCTACAATAACGATTTGCTTAAAGCCGAAGCAATGGCAATGACAGGTAACCTCTCAGGAGCTATCAATATTTTGAACACAGGTAGACGTAAAACCGTAGGCGAATTACCTGATATTCCTAATACAGCTACCCAAGCTGAAGTATTGAAAGCTATTTTCTATGAACGTGATATTGACTTACTTTGGAGCGATTTTGGTATCCACTTTAAGGACATGCGTAGAAGAGATGCTTTACAAAAAGGTACAATTTTGCATTTCCCTGTACCTGCCAATGTGTTGGCTAATCAGCAAATTCCTTTCTACACCTACGGTGGTGTAAACCTTGCTGATGGTAAAAATACTGCCGATGGTTCTAATTCTTGGCTCAACCCATAATATAACTTTTGCAAAAGAGAAAAGTTGAAAGTTATCCTACCCACAGGTTATTTCTTAATCTGTGGGTATTCTTGTTTATTGTCGAGTTTTTTGTTTATTATTTCCGCTTTTATTCTTTATTCCTTTTGCCCGAGTCTAACTACTTTCACCCAAATATTTTCTTTGAGTTTACCTAAAACTACTGCTTTTAGCTGTAAAAGGTTATTGACTATCAAGTTTTGATAATTCCAAATAATGTAATGATTACCATCTTCTAACAAGATCAATTTAACAGGAGCATTTTTCAACTGCTTGTAAGCAGTTAGAGCATTATTCACACTAATTAAGTTATCTTGATAGCTATGTATAATTAGGCAAGGTACGTGAATTTTGTACCATAGATTTTGCATTTTAGCTAATTGCTCATGGTGTGAAAGCTTTTCGTCATTGGCTACCCAAAGTGCCTTAGGTAAGAGCCAACGTACCATTTGCCAAAAAGGGCGATAAGATATGAGGTAAGTAGTTTCCATATTTGGAAATAAGGAAGCGGACACCAGCATAAGCCCTTGGATGCTTTCGGGGTAATCCATAGCTAAACGCGCTGCTACTGAACCCCCATAGGAAGTACCCATTAAAAAGATAGGTTGTTTGTTTTTGACTTCTTTTTTCAGGACAAGGTGCATGTAATAAGCCTGCTTCTCAAGAGATATTTCTGTTTTTCCCAATTCTGAACCGCCATAGCCTAATTTGTCAGGTACAACTAACCGAAATTGTTTAAGTAAAGATTTATCAAGCAAGTAATCCCAATAGCTCATCATTGAACCTGGCGAGCCGTGTAGCATCATTAACGTAGGTAAGGAGTCATGCCCAACTACCAAATAGCGAACCTTACGTTCCTGAGTATATAAGTAGTGAATTTGAGTAGGAAATTCTTTGCATACAGAGGAGAGTTGTTGATAAATTTGCATTTCACTTGGTGAAAGCATAATTTTAGGGGAAACACAAGCATAAACCAAAACCAAAGCTAAAGCACCGAGTAATAGGAAGTTTCTTAATTGAGTAGAAAAGAAAAGTCGTAACATAGCTAAATGAGAAAAAAACAGGTTTTTTATACCAAAATTATGAATATTAAAAAAATATTACTATTTTTGTATTTTGACTTGTGTTAGCTAACTTATAGAGCAATTTCGTTTTAACTTTATATTTATTCAACAAACTTTATTCAATTTACGCACTTATGCAAAAAAATTACAAAAAGCGAAATACCATAATGCCTACGTTCCACTTGAAAAACGGAGTTTTTCATGTTGTAGGTATCCTTATGGGGCTTCTGCTGTTCTGTTTTACACAACACAATACAGCCACTGCCCAAGTTAATAATTATGCTTTTACTCAAACATTAGGGACTTACACACCCATTACAGGGGGTACTTTGCTAGGTACGGGTCCTGGTCAAGTAGACGATCATTTGTTCTTTAATGCAAATGGTACGGGAAATGATGGTAGTACAGGTTCAGGTACGGGGCCTGGTATGCCGATAGGCTTCCCTTTTGTTTTCAATGGTCAGGTATTTAATAATTTTGCCGTTTGTGCCAATGGTTATATTAAGTTATTTACTGGCTCAGGTAGTCAGACCATAGGCTCAGGTTTCTTTGGCGTACCTACTAATTACTTTCCTCCTTTAGCTGACAATGTCTTTGCAGCATCAAGTTCAAACTTTGATAATATTATTGGTGGTTTTGTAACGGATGTATTAGCTCAATCTAATGGAACGCTAAGATACCAAACTATAGGGACAGCTCCGAACCGTGTACTAGTGGTTCAGTGGACAAATGTTGGCTTCTGGCGTAACCCTAGCCCTCCACCAGCTGAGAGTTTTAATTTTCAAATCCGTTTGTATGAAACTTCTAATAACATTGAAGTCGTTTTTGGAACCGTTACCGTAGGTATTCCACCTTTACTCAATCCTTACATTATGGGTGTAGGTTTTCGTGGTACAGGCCCTAGCTCTTTTAATTTACGTCAGGTTACCACTAGTTCTAATTGGTTAAATTCAGTAGCAGCAACTGCCAATAACCAAGGAGGAGCTGTAACACCTTCGCTTACTCCTTCTACTGCTCCTAGTGCACCTGGTTTAACATACCGCTGGACATTTATTCCTACACCTAGCATTACTTTGAGCACCGTAGCAGTACCCACTCTTACTAGTGTAGCCGTTACAGGTACTATATCCCCTAACACTGCTAGTGGAAATCTTTTTGTAGACGTCTCAGAAGATAATACCTTTCCTGTAGGAAATACTGTTTCAGCTCCTGCTACTCCCGCTACTTTTTCAGGAGCATCCCCTATCAATATATCTGGAGCAGTTACAGGCTTAGATATAGGTAAGCAATACTTTGTACGTTTTAGAGCTACGGTAAGTACATTTACTTTTACAAGTAACGTACAAACCTTTTTTACAGGCCCTGTAGTTACTACGCTTGATGCCACTAATGTAACAGCTACTAGTGCTACCATTAACGGAAATGTGCTACCCAATGTGGCTTGTGATGTATTCTTTGAATGGGGAACTACTAACCTTTTAGGAAATACAACTACATCTCAAAGTATTCCACAAGGGACTACCGTGCAAAATATCAGCGTTAATTTGACAGGCTTAGCGAGTGGTACTTTGTATTTTTACCGAATAAGAGCAACTTTTAATAGTGGAAATAATACCGTTACAGGGCAATTAAAAACCTTTATTTTCCAAACTCCTTTTCCAAGTGGACAAACTTTTACCAACGGGCAGCCTGCTAGCCTTGTTATAGGACAAGCCAATTTTACGGCTAATTCTACCACACCTAATCAATCTACTACTCCCTCAACTACTGCTGCACATATAGGAAGTAATAATGTATTTGTCTCAGGATCACAGGGAGTAGGTGGTAGAGTCTTAATTTGGAATCCTGTGCCAGATGTTAACGGAGCTCCTGCTACGGTAGTAGTGGGTAAACCTACTTTTACTTCTACTGCTACAGGAACAACTGCCGCACTTACTAGCCAAGTAAATGGTGCTTTCATTACTAATGATGGCAAATTGCTTATCTCTGATACCGGCAATAACCGTGTATTAGTGTGGAATTCTATCCCTACTACTAATGGGCAACCTGCTGATGTAGTAATTGGACAAGATAATTTTACAAGTAATACTCCAGGTTCAGGGCGCAATAGGTTAAATCAGCCTTGGGGCTTGTATGTTTCACCAAAAGGACAGCTTTTCATAGGAGATAGAGAAAATAATCGTGTTTTAGTGTACAATAGTATACCTACTACTAACGGTGCTAATGCTGACCTTGTAATTGGGCAACCTGATTTTAATACAACTACCCCAGGCACAACAGCTTCTAAAACTTTCCTACCTTTGTATTGTGTAGTAAGTAATGATGGCAAATTATTAATAACAGACCGCGGAAATCATCGTATTCTTGTCTTTAATTCAGTACCCACAACAAATGGTGCAGCTGCTGATGTAGTAATTGGGCAAACTAATTTTACTACTGGTACCTCAGGAAGTGGTGCTAATAAATTTAGTATTCCTATTGGAATAGCTCTTTCTTCTGACGGGAAGTTAGCCGTAGCTGAGTTTGCTAACAATCGTGTACTTATTTTCAACTCTATTCCTACGGTAAATGGTGCAAGTGCAGATGTTGTATTAGGACAACCTAATTTTACAAGTATAGCCGCAGCACAAACCCAAACAGGAATGGCTACTCCTTTCCAAGTATGTTTTGATAACTTTGATAGACTTTTTGTATCAGGTAGAGATATGAACCGTATTTTGGTATATGGTAACAAGCCTTCGTTCACCACAGATATTGCTGTTGCAATTAATAGTGATTTTGATTGTACTACGGGAGATGTAAATGTAAAAATTACGCTCTCCAATGTAAGTACAAATAATGCGACCAACATCACTGTAAAAGCGGCTTTACCTGCTAATACTATTTTTAAGAATACGATTGTGCCGTCAGGCTCAACTTATAACCCGAATACAGGAAATTGGCTTGTGCCTGCTTTACCTCCTGGACAAAGTTTAGAACTTACTTACTTGGTTGGTACCATTCCTAATACCGTGGTAACGGTAAGTGCTTCAGCTTTTACTTCGGCACAAGATGACACGAATATGGCTAATAACTCAGCCTCAGCTACTTACAATATACCTGTTTTCCCTGTAACAATCAGTGTAATTGCACCACAAACCACTACTACTAACGTTCCCTTGCTTAATATTCCTTTCACCTTAGGAAATGCGGATTTGGTAGTTAGTGCCTCTTCTTCTAATACAACTGTTCTCCCTGCAAGTGGAGTGGTACTAGGAGGTTCAGGTAGAAATAGAACAATTAGCCTAACACCAGCATTTAACCAGACAGGTATTTCTACAGTTACCATTACAGCTACTTCATCTATCTGTACCGTAACAAGAAGTTTCACCTTTACGGTAAATCCAGGTTTGCTATTCCCTGTTTTTGATCCTATTCCTTTGCAAATAGGTGAGGTAAACAAGCGTAAAGATGTAAACTTTACCTTCACGCCCAACAGCTTAAACTTGACCAATGCTGTATTTACTGCTACTTCTTCTAATACGGCAGTGGTAGCAAATACACCTGGTTCCTTCCGTGTGGTAGGAGTAGGAGTAAATCGTACTTTACAAATTACTCCCGTTCCTAATGCTTTAGGGCAAACTACTATCACCTTAGAAGTAACTGACGGTAGTATTGTGCGTGGTAGTACTACTTTCGTATTACGTATTGAGTTAGCGCAACCTACACTTTCGGAATTACCTGACGAGCTAATAATTATACGTAACTCTACCAGTCCTGCTATTCCTTTTAGAATAGGAGATCCTTCACATTTGATTTTTGTAGATGTAAGCGATCCAACTATCATTCCGCTGGATCCTGCTAATATCGTAATCTCTGGCTACAACCAAGACTATACCTTTACCCTTGTGCCTGCTAAAGAGAAGGTTGGTAATTTAACTTTTAGCTTGATTGTTGCTAATAGCACTAACCCTTTGGCACCTGGCTTTAATTTTGTGCAGAAAGATATTTTGGTACGTGTAATTGATGTCACAGGCGTAGAGCAATTAGGGCGTAGTTCGTTCCAAGTCTATCCTAACCCAAGTGCTGATGGTATTTTCAATATAACTACCGGGGAGGCTTTGCAAGGAAAAATGCAGGTAAATGTGTATGACCTGAAAGGGCAACTTATTTACTCACAAACCCTAGAAAATTCAGGAAAAAATACACTTGATTTAGGACACTTGCAAGCAGGTAGCTATATGCTAGAAATTAAGAATAACAAGGTACGCGCCACTACGCAAATTATTAGGCAGTAAATTAATAACTAAACAAAAATTAGTAAAAAATGGAAAACCCGGCTATAAGTCGGGTTTTTTTGTTATATGCTAAAAAAATAGCTTTGTAAATTTACCAAGGCTAAATACTTTGTTTTACGGATTTTTTAACTTACGAAACATTACTACCAAGACATAAAAAATCAAATTTAGATTAAGTCTAAATTAAAACAATTTCGTACCTTTGCACACGAAAATAGGTAAGTAATTTCTTTGAATTTTCGTGAGCAACCTAACACTTTCTTTGCCCAAACTTTCGCTTTATGAGCGGTTGCAAAATTATCTTTGGCAACCCGTACCTGCTTTGCCTTTTCAGGTATTTAGGGCAGTTTTTGGGGCTTTAATGATTTTTGGCACTATTCGTTTTATGGCGTTGGGCTGGATAGAAGACCATTACCTAAATCCTATTTTTCATTTCAAATACTACGGCTTTGCTTGGGTAGAACCCTTGGACAAAACAGGCTTGTATGCCATACATTTTCTTATGATTTTTGCCGCCTTGGGCGTGGCTGTGGCTACAAATTGGCTTTATCGCATTTCTGCTATTACGCTTTTTCTTACTTTCACTTATACCGAACTCATTGACCTCACCTATTACCTTAACCATTACTATTATGTTAGTTTGGTTTGTTTGCTCTTGTGTATTATTCCTACGCCTCCTAAATTATTTGATAAAACTGCTCAAATTCCTTTTTGGGTAATCGGTATTTTTAAGTTCCAAATTGCCATAGTGTATATTTATGCAGGTTTGGCAAAAATCAATTATGATTGGTTAATTTTAGCCCTTCCGCTCAAAATTTGGCTTCCCGCCCACGATAAAATGCCACTTATTGGTGAAATCTTTACTTGGCAAATCACTCCTTACTTATTTTCTTGGGCAGGTATGCTTTACGATTGTTTTATCGTGTTCTTTTTGGCATACAAACCCACCCGATTCGTAGCTTATATTTTCGTGGTTATTTTTCATACTTTGGTAGGATTACTTTTTCAAATTGGTGTATTTCCTTTGGTAATGATAGGTGGCACGCTCATCTTTTTTGATTTCAGTTCAAAGCAAAACGAACAAAAATTAGCCCCAAAAAATAATTTTTCTACGCATTATGCTGCTAATTTTTCTGCTCCATTTCCTGCTTTTTACCAAAAATTTGTATTCATTTTTCTATTTGTTTATTGTACCTTCCAACTGCTTTTTCCTTGGCGATATTTGCTCTACCAAGGAAATTTGTTTTGGACAGAAGAGGGTTATCGTTTCTCTTGGCGCGTGATGCTTATGGAAAAAGCAGGAACAGCCACTTTTTATGTAAAAGACAGCCGTACAGGACGAGAAGGAGTGGTAGATAACAGCGAATTTTTGAACCCACACCAAGAAAAACAAATGGCAATGCAACCTGACATGATTTTGCAATTTGCCCATTTCTTAGCAAAGCATTACGAAAAAAAAGGCGTTCATCAGCCACAAGTACGTGCCGAAGTGTATGTTACACTCAATGCCCGACCAAGCAAATTATTTATAAATCCAACTATTGACCTAACTAAACAAACCGATTCCTTTGCACCTAAAACATGGATTTTGCCGTATGACGAGTAATTTTTACAAAAAGATAGTTTTGCTATTATTTAGCAGTTATGTAAGTAGTTTGTCAATTTTTGCACAAAAAGCCCAAATTACAGGAAAAATTATTGTCCCTGAAAACGAAAAAGTTGAGCAAGGAATTATTGCTCTTAAAGGCACAAATTTTCAAACTTTGGCAGATGAAAAAGGCAATTTCACACTCAAAAATATCCCTTTTGGCAATTATACCATAATTGCTTTTTGCCTTGGAAAGCAAACCCAAGAACAAAGTTTAGTGGTAGATAAACCGTTTGTTACGATTGATTTTTCCTTACAAAATTTTGCCAATGAGTTAGAAGCAGTTACCATTCAGGCAGAAAGAGAACGTACTTTTGGGCTAACCCACTTACAAGCCGTAGAAAATTTTGGTATTTACGAAGGACGAAAAACCGAAGTAATTGTACTCAAAGATATTACGGCAAATTTGGCTACCAACAATGCAAGGCAAGTGTACTCGCGCATTACAGGGCTAAATATTTGGGAAAGCGACCAA
>JANWVW010000011.1 GCA_025056095.1 Bacteroidia bacterium | reverse complement strand
CAGCGTAGCCCGTAGCACGCCGACCTTGTGGGCATGAGCGCAAGCGAAACGCCCACAAGGGCACGCCCAAAAAATAATCAATAAAAACAAAAAGATATCTCTCATAAATTCAAGTAATTTTAATTTTTTTTGAGTGTCATCGGTTAATTTTTGAAAAAATATGCGTTGGGTTCAATTGAAAAATTTTTTTGTACTGCTCTAACTTTGAGTTCCTATGCGACTTAACTTAAAAAAATCGGCACTTACAGCTATATTCTGCCGTAAGTGCCAATGCAATCAAAAAGTGTAATTAGTTTACAACCTAAGAAACATGATAAGCTACAAAAAACATTAGCAAGATGATGACCATTGCCATGTATACTAAATAGTTCTGCACCCTTCCTGTTTGATAAGACCTAATTTTTGCACCTAACCAAGTAGTCAAGTATCCTGCTAAATTGACTAATCCATCTACTAACCACTTATCTATCCAAGTTTGAATGGCTGTGAGTATCAAATATAAGCGTACAAAAGTGGCATGATAGAGTTCATCAAAATACCATTTGCGGTAAGAGAAGTTTGTGATAGGGTCTTTTTCTGCAAACATATCCATTTGAGCCACCTTTTCAGGCTTAAAGGCAAGATATGCTAAACCTAATCCTGCAAAAGCTAATACAATAGAAATTCCTACCGCAGGATAATGCTTGTGGTGTCTTTCAGCCATAATTTCGGCTTGGCGGATAGATACATGTGCATAGTGTGCAATTTCTCCTTCTACCTGATGCTCATCATTATGATGTTTTTCATGTTTGTGGTCAGCGGCATTTTTTTGAGTGGCTTCTTTGTATTCAATATGATGCTTTTCAGCAAAGTATTTGAGTGCTTCTTTGTCCATTTTATCCCTATCACCGTAGCTGCCAGGTGCTATACTTGCGGGTATAGTTACGCGTTGCATCATCCAGCCGATTTCGCCATCAATAGGATTCCAACTGTAAACAAACCAAATGGACATAAAAGCAAGCACAGCTAAAGGAATTTTCATCAGTATAGGGGACTCATGTACCATTTCAAAAGCACCTTTGGCATCTTTGATAATTTTTTCTAGTCTAAATTCGCCGAAGAAGGTCAAAAACCATTGTCTACCCATATAAAACGCAGTCATAAAAGCTGTAACGAAACCTAACAAAGGTACTATAAACGCAATACCACCTTCGTGTTTTGCCCAGCCCCAAGCACCTGCAAGAATGGCATCTTTTGATAAGAAACCTGAAAAGAAAGGCAGCCCTGCTAAGGCAAACATCATAATTGTATATGCCACAAAAGTAAATGGCATTTTCTTTCTCAAGCCGCCCATGTAGCGCATGTCTTGCGGATCAAAATGAACATGACGATGGTGATGATGCAGTTCATGCTCTACATGGTGCATAGCATGAATAACCGAAGCCGCACTCAAAAACAGACCGCACTTGAAAAAGGCATGAGTTACCAAATGAAATAAAGACGCATCATAGCTACCTACCCCCATGCCCATAATCATATATCCTAATTGAGAAACAGTAGAGTACGCCAATACACGTTTTAAGTCTGTTTGCGTAAGTGCTATACTTGCAGCCAAAAATGAAGTGAAAGCACCAATAAAGGCAATAACTGTCAATGCATCTACGTTGAGAATGGGGAATATTCTACCTGTTAAATACACACCCGCAGCAACCATTGTAGCAGCGTGAATGATTGATGATGCCGTAGTAGGACCTTCCATAGCATCAGGTAGCCACACATGTAAAGGAAATTGAGCAGACTTACCAATAGCTCCACAAAATAGCAATAATCCACCTGCTGTTAGCCAAGCTACATCTAAACTATGCGTAATGGTTTGTTCACCCTTAACAATCGTAACCACCCACTCCCCATTGACAATTTTAGAGTTTTGCATCAGTTCTTTTATGGCTTCAAAATCTAAGGTCCTAAATTGATACCACATAATCAAAATACCTATGAACATTCCCACATCTCCTATGCGGTTAATGATAAATGCTTTTTTATTTGCTTCCGAAGGTGCCTCACGATAGTACCAATATCCAATCAGTAAATAAGAGCCTAGCCCTACAATCTCCCAAGAAATGTACATTGCTAACAGGTTATCAGCTAATACTATCCCAAGCATCGCAAAAGTAAATATGCCCATGTATGCATAATATCTTGCATATTGACCTAACTTTTTGTCTTCTAATTCAGCATGCATGTACTCCATAGAAAAGAGTAAGACCAAAAAACAAATGAACGTTACTAATACAACCATTAAAGCCGCAATATCATCTACTAAAATTCCCATTGTCAGCTTGATAGGTAAGCCCGCGCTGCCTAAATCTATCCACGTAAAACGAAAATGTGACACTTCTTTACCCCACGTTTGTATAAAAACAGGTATAGATAAAAGTGTGGCTATTCCCATTAAGCCCACCGCTAGCCAGTCGCCTTGCCGCGGCAATTTCTTACCAAATAAAATCAATACCGTGAAAATCAATAATGGTAGAATTAAAACTATTGTTGCAAGCATCGTAACGTTATTCATTGGTAGAGCTTGCGTAAATGCTTCAAAGGACTTCATGACTGTATTTTTTGTACCTCGCAAATCTACTAACAGAAAGATAAAACACAAAAACTTTTTCTGACATTGTTTTGAAAGCAAGCCTAAAACCTTATATTTTTGTACCTGCTTATGAGTCGCATTTTTTGGATGAGTTTATTTTCATTTACGCTTGTTTTTCTTTCTTGCAACAAGGAAAACGCCCCCGATATATTTAAAAGCACAGGTCCCATTCAAACGCAAACTCGTTTTTTGAAAGGTTTTCACAGCATACATGTCATTGACCATATAAACGTAGAAATAAAACAAAGCAATGAATACAAAGCAGAGATTACAGCAGGTAAAAATCTTATTCCCAAAATCAAACTTGAAGTTAAAGACAGCGTGCTTTACATTGACAATAAAAACACAGCAAACTGGGTCAGAAGCTATCAAAAAGATGATATAAAGGTTACTTTACACATCCCTACCATAAAAAAAATTTATCAATTTGGTTCAGGAAAAATATACAACACGGACACTCTCAAAGGAAACTGGGTAGACCTTGAAATGCAAAGCAGCGGAGATATTGACCTCATTTTGGATTGTCAAAGGCTAGTTACTTCGCATTCCCGTAGGGGATATGGAAATATTTCAGTTAGAGGGAAGTGTATTCAGCTCATTAGTGTCAATGATGGGATTGGGAGGCATAATAGTTTAGGTTTAGAGTGTCAATTTGCAAGAGTAGAAACTATAAACAAGGGCGAAAGTTACGCCTATGTACCTGGACCTTTGAAGGTCAGAATTTTAGATGCAGGCAATATTTATGTAACAGGTAATCCTCATCCGATTGAGTGGTTAGAAAAACGGGGCAGTGGAAATTTAATTTTGAGATAATTTTTTTTTGGGCGTGCCCTTGTGGGCTTTTGCCCACAAGGTCGGCGTGCTTCGGGCTACGCTTTCGCTTCGGTGCTACGCTTCGCTGCGCACCGTGCTGACGCACGCCCTTCGCATGCCTCACGCAAAAATAATCTCGTAACTCTGTACTTGTTCTATTACACTGCTTTAATATCTATTACTTGAAGTGGGTACGTGTAAAAAATTTCGTAGAAAAAATAAAAATACTTACCTTTGTATAGCAAAAACAAAAATACTTCGTATGTCTCTTTGGAAAAGATTTGTACGCGCTATAAGAGCGCTATTCGGTGGTGCGATATCAGCTATTGAAGACCCCCGACTTATCTTGGAGCAAAATATCCGAGAGCTCAATGAGCAAGTACCTAAAATGAACCAAAACATTGCTACGGTAAAAGCTTCAGTTACTTTGTTAGAAAAAGAACTAAATAAATACAAAGCTGAGTACCAAGATGTAACCTCAAAAATAAAAAGTGCTATTGCCGCAGGACGAGATGATATTGCTATGAACTATGCCCTACGTTTAGAACAACTCAAATCTCTCATTGCTCAAACTGAATCGCAGCACGCTATGGCAGTAAAAGCTTACGAAAAAGCCCTAGAAATCAAAAAAGCTTTCATGAAAGAAAAAGATAGAAAAATTGCAGAAGCCAAAGAAGCACTTCGTGCCCACGAACGAGCTAAATGGCAAGCTAAAATCGCCGATACTATGGAGCAATTTGAAGTGCACGGCATCTCTGCTACTCATGACGAAATGATACAAAGAATCAACGAAGAAACCGCCAAAAACGAAGCTAAAATGGAAATGGCTATAGATAGCGTAGACACTTCCAAACTCAAAATGGAAGAAGAAGCAGAAAAACTCCGCGCCGCAGAACTCTTAAAACAATTCAAAATGGAAATGAGCTCAGGCACACTAAATAATTCCAATATATCCACTTCCACCGAGCAACAAACTACTAAAACAGGAAACAAAGAAAAACTTTAATCTACTTGGTCTTCTAAACTACGTAACACAGTAAACTTTTACTGTGTTATTTTTTATTTCTTATGAACAAAAAGAAAAAAGTTATTATTTCAGTAACCAACGATCTTTCAAACGAATACCGGATGCATAAAACTGCTTTATGGCTGATTGAACAAGGCTATGAAGTAGAAATAATCGGTAGAAAAAAGAAACATTCACCTCCTTTAACTACTCAACCCTACAAAACCAAAAGATTGCTTTTACCCTTTGAAAAAGGTCCTTTGTTTTATGCATCCTACAACTTAATTCTACTTTTGACACTACTATTCAAAAAATATGATATCTTGTTAAGTGTAGATTTAGATACCTTGTTAGCTAACTTTTTGGCAGCTACTCTCAAGCGCAAGCGACTAATTTACGATAGTCATGAATACTTTACAGAACTCCCTGAACTTGTTCATCGCCCAAAGACCAAAAAAATATGGCTTATGTTAGAAAAGTGGATATTTCCAAAATTAAGGTATGTATATACAGTTTCACCTTCTATTGCCCAAGAATATCAAAAAAAATATCACGTAGCTGTAAAAGTAGTACGCAACATTCCTCAAAAAAATTTTATTCAACTACCTTTTCCTTCACATATACCTAATTTACGCATCCGTTACAATAAAAAAATTTTACTTTACCAAGGTGCAATAAATGTAGGCAGAGGACTAGAAGCCATTATCAGCGCCATGTCTGAATTGGATTATGTACTACTACTTTTAGGCAATGGGGATATATTGGATAATCTCAAAAAAACGGTAATTCATCAAAAGCTTTGCGAAAAAGTCCATTTTTTGGGACATATTCCCGTAGCAGATTTGCCTTATTACACAATTCAAGCTCATATAGGATTATGCTTGTTAGATACAAATATGGGCAAAAGCTACCAATATGCACTACCTAACAAGATATTTGAATATCTTTATGCAGGTATTCCTGTGTTAGCTACAGAAGTAACTGAAATTAAAAACTTCATTGATACCTACAAAGTAGGTAAATACATTAAAACAAACGAGCTACATGAAATAAAAAAAGGCATTGAAGACATAGAAAAAAACTATTCAACTTATGTACAAGCTTGCGAAGAAGCCCGAAAAAAACTAAAATGGGAAAACGAAATAGTATCTATTAAGTCATTTTTTGAGTGAAAGAAGTCTGTAAATTCTGAAAGCCTTATCTTGAACTTTTTTAACGAATTTATCCTTATACTAAATATGTACACTAATCGCTTAATCCATGAAACAAGTCCTTATTTATTGCAGCACGCCCATAATCCCGTAGATTGGTATCCTTGGGGAGAAGAAGCTTTGACCAAAGCTAAAAAAGAAGATAAGCCTATATTGCTAAGCATAGGATATTCTGCTTGCCACTGGTGTCATGTTATGGAAAGAGAGTCTTTTCAGGACCCTGAGGTAGCAGCCATAATGAACGAGTTTTTTGTCAACATCAAAGTTGACCGCGAAGAGCGACCCGATATAGACCAGATTTATATGGAAGCTGTGCAAGCTATAACCGGAAGTGGCGGATGGCCACTTAACTGCTTCCTTACTCCTGACTTGAAACCTTTTTATGGTGGAACTTACTTTCCCCCAAAGCCTTACTATGACAGACCTTCTTGGAAAAGTGTACTAGCCCAAGTAGCCAAAGTATTCCGAGAACGCCGTAAAGAAATTGAGGAACAAGCCGAACAAATCTTTAAGCATATTTCACAAGCTACTCACTTCATACAACCAGACGAAAATCAAAACTTTAACGAAGCACAGCTAGACACGATATTTTTTTCACTGCAAAAACGTTTTGACAACCAGTATGGGGGATTCGGAAATCCACCTAAATTCCCAAGTGTGCAGAGTATTAAATTTTTACTGCGTTATTACCACTTTAAGAAAAGCAAAGCGGCTTTGAATCATGCTGTACTAAGTTTAGACAAAATGATGATGGGCGGAATGTACGATGTCATTGGCGGTGGTTTTTCTCGCTACTCTACTGACGCTCAATGGCATATACCCCACTTTGAAAAAATGCTCTATGACAATGCTCTTTTACTCAAAGTTTATGGAGAAGGCTACCAATGCACGCACAAACCTGAATATCTTGAAGTTATTACAGAAACTATGGATTACATTCAACGCGAAATGACTAGCCCCGAAGGAGGCTTTTATGCCGCCCAAGACGCCGATTCCGAAGGTGTAGAAGGTAAATACTTCGTATGGCAATACGATGAGGTCAAATCCTTGATCCCAAATGAGTTTGAACTGATTGCAGATTATTTCTATATCACCCCCGAAGGCAACTGGGAACACGGCAATAATGTACTTTTCCGCCGATATACAGATGAAGAATTTGCCCAAAAGCACGGTCTAACCTACCAAGCATGGAAAGATATTCTTAAAAAAGTAAAAAAAATACTTTTCGAACATAGAGAACAGCGCATCAAGCCTGGTTTGGATGACAAAATACTATTGAATTGGAACGCCCTAATGCTATCCGCAGTAGCCCGCATGTACAGATTGACCCTAAATTCAAGGTACTATGATATGATGATCAAAAACGTCGAATTCTTATGCACCCGCTATTGCAAAGGAAATACCTTATACAGAACCTTCAAAAATGGGGAAGCCAAAATATTGGCTACTTTGGAAGACTACGCCTACTTGATAGAAGCCCTAATTGATGTCTACGAAACTACTTTTAAAGAATTTTACCTCTTCAAAGCCGTAGATCTGTTAGAACATACCTTCACACACTTTTTTGATCCCTCTGACAACACTTTTTACTACACTTCCATTGACCAAACCGATATTCTATTTAGACAAAAAGAGTTTTATGACAATGCTACTCCTTCTGCTAACTCTACCATGGCACACAATCTACTGCGGCTAGGCACCTTACTTAATGAACCCAAATACAAGGATTTATCTCGCACTATGTTAGCTCAAATTAAAAATGCAGTCATGCAATACCCTACTGCTTTTGGAAAATGGGCTACACTCATGACCAACATGGTTTATGGAATGCATGAAATTGCTTATTTTGGCAAAATGTACAATGGAGAAATTAACATGCTCTGGAAAGACTATCATCCTAATGTGATATGTGCAGGTAATCCTGAATCAGACAGAATAGCTCTATTACAACATAAAAAAGCACTCAATGATAGAGATACTTTGTACTACTGCACCAACTATACTTGCTGTGCACCTACTCATAGTTATCAAGAATTAAAAGCAAATTATATTGACAAAGCAAGCAGATAGATGAAATTTTGTCTGAAAATTCTACAAAACTAACCTTTGACTACAACACAAATGTTGTTGAATTTCAAAAAAAGTGTATTTTTGCACAGTAATGGGCAGAGTAACACTATTTATTGTGTTTAGCGTGCTTTTAGCAGAAACACTTCTATCAGTGCGTAATTTGTGTGCTCAAACAGGGTACGCCCAGTACTTAGAGCTAGGAAGTATTGCTCCTGAAATAGATGCCACAGACATTCATGGCAAAAGAGTTGTCCTTTCTGATATGCTTAAAAGGGGAAATGTAGTGGTTATGCTATTTAGGGGCGTTTGGTGCCCAAATGCAAATATGGGTACCTGCGTTGCTATTCAGCAAGAAATTTTAGATAATCTAACAGAACAAGTTATTGCTATTTGTCCTGAAAGCCCCGAGTATACCAAAAAATTAGTAGAAGCTAAAAAAATCACTATTCCTGTGATTGCTGACGAAATTATGCAATATACAGAAGCATACTGTGCTGTGGAGCATGTTTATGAAGAGCAAATGTCCCGAGGTGCGTTTAAGGAAGGTTTAGCTACTAAGCGCCCCAACACAGATGGTACGTACCCAATGGCATTACCTGCTATCTACGTAGTGGATACAAATAGGCGCATAAAACTTTGTTATAACGCTAACACTAATCGCCCATCTCAACAGGCTTTTGAGTTCCTGCAAAGACTTCTCAATGAATAACCTATTATGAAAGCAGGTTTATATAAACTTCTCTGCCTAATAGTGTTTGTATGGTTCATGGTAGGTAGTCTAGCTCAAAAAGATATCCAAAAGCAAAAATCTGAACTATACCAAAAAAAGAAAGAAATTCAAAGAAAAATCTCTTTAACAAAATACCTTATCTCAAAAGCACAAAAAGAAAAACGTAAAAGCGTACATGAACTAGCTACCATCAATCAGCAAATTGGCTACCATGAGGAACTTATCCGTGTAACCTCTACGGAATTGCTCACTATTGACCAAGAAATCCAACAAAATGAACAAGCTATCAAGCAACTTACTGAAAACTTAGCTTTTCTTAAAAAAGAATATGCACTTAGAGCAGCAAGTGCTTACAAAAATGGCTCTGCCCTAGGCATACTTGCTTTGATATTTTCAGCTGACAATTTTAACCAAGCTTACCAAAGATACAAGTATTTGAAACAATTTACCCGCGTGCGTAAAAGACAAATGGAAAATATCAAAGAAACCCAAGCTAAACTCAAAGAACGTATAGAGTTTTTGAAACAAGCTAAAATCAACAAAAGCATAGTAGTTCAAGAACAAATAACCGCCAAAGAAGGATTGGACAAAACGCGACAAGAAAAAGACGAAATGGTAAGAGCACTTAGCTTGCGAGAAAAACAATTGATGGAAGAGCTTGAAGAGCAAAAACGAGAATACAACCGCTTAAATGACGAAATAAGGGGTATTGTACGCCGCTCTACTAAAGAGGAAGAAAAAATAGCCGCTACCCCTGAATTCAAAGTAGAAAGTTCCAATTTTGCAAGAAACAAAGGCTCTTTACCTTGGCCCGTAGCAAGAGGAGTAATTGTTGCTCCTTTTGGCAAAAGAGAACATGAGGTACTTAAAAATGTAATGGTAAACAATAATGGAATTGACATTCGCACAGAAGCTGATGAAAGCGTACGCGCTGTGTTTCCTGGTAAAGTATATGCTGTAGCCGAAGTACCTAACTTTAATAACGTCGTTTTTATTCAGCACGGTGAATTTATTACTGTGTATACCAATTTGAGAGATGTTTTTGTGTCTAGCGGAGATAAAGTCAACCTTACTCAAGAAATAGGTGTAGTAGCACAAAATAAAAAGTCAGGAGAAAGTATTTTGCATTTTGAAATATGGAAAGGAAAAGAACTTCAAAATCCCGAAGAGTGGTTAGCTAAGTAGTTACAATAGCCCTGCTATCAAAGCTAAACCTACGATGCTTAAAAATATCGTAACAATTTGTTGTATTAACCTGTAAGTTATTTTTTTCAAAAAGGTATTACCTACTATTACACCTAGTAGCGCACTCAAAACGGCTATGGCTAAAATCAGTAAGTATTTTTTTAACAAATCGTAAGATAGCATGTTATTGCTATACACAAATAAGCGAGCTATATCTATCATGAAAGCAATAGCAGTACCTGTGGCTATGTAAGCTTGTTTTTCTAAGGTCAAACGAACTAAAAATACACTTCTCAAAGCACCTTGATGCCCTGAAAGTCCGCCGAAAAAGCCACTTAAAAGTCCTCCTATGGTCATCCATTTTGGGGATACAGTCATATTTCTCAAAAAAGGCAAACTCTCTAAATAGGTAAAAATAAGAATTAAAAACCCTGTTATCAGTTTTATCCAAGTGATTTCAAACGTTTGACCTGTTAAACTATATCTGAACAAAGGTTTGATACCGCTGGCATATACCAAAACATAGGCGCCCACAAAAGAAGTTACCAAAGCAGGAACACCAAAATTAAGCACAATTCTCCATTGACTAAATTTACCGATTATACCAAGCTTGAATGTATTATTCAGAATATGTACCACAGCAGTTAATCCAATCGCAATTTGTAGTGGGAAGAACAACGCCAAAACAGGCATCAGTAAAGTATTTAGACCAAAACCTGAAAAAAAGGTCAAGGTAGAAGCTAAAAAGGCAGCTACGGCTATGATAACATATTCCATATTTTCAAAGATACAAAAGTCTTGTTTATTTTAGGTTTTATTAATTTTTTGGGCGTGCCCTTGTGGGCATTTCGCTTGTGCTCATGCCCACAAGGTCGGCGTGCTACGGGCTACGCTGACGCTTCGGTGCTGCGCTTCGCTCCGCACCGTGCTGACGCACGCCCTCCGCATGCCTCACGCAAGAAATTCTAAGTTATCAAACTCATCTCGTCAAAGTCTTTAAGTTTTAGGTTGTTCAGCACTTGATTCGGTACTTACATTACTTACCTGAACTTGTGTAGTATTTTCATTCTCTGTTTCAGTAGATTTGAGCACACCTATTTTTTGTAGTATTGGCTTAACTGTTCTATAATACATTCTCATAGAACCTGTACTCAAAAAGATACAAGCCGCAGTGAGTTCCAAGCGCAAGAAATAGTTGAACCAATGAAAAATAAACACTAATGCTAATAGCATCAAAATGCCTAAAATAAATTGTATTGTTTTGCGGGCAAGTCTGTAAATTGTTTCATGGTTATTGAACAAATAAGTAAATAACAGCACAGAAAGAAAAGTGCAAACCACAGCTATCGTAATTGTGAGCCACAGAGGAGACTCATCAATGTAATTCTCATCTAAAATCATTGCGATAACATTAGCGTGTATCATTAAACCGTACATGTCAGGATAGCTTCTACCTACGTAGTTGGGGTTTAGAGGAGTGTAGTAAGTATCTTCATAAGTAACATTAGCTAAACTGGTAGGGTCTGAAATGTCTATCAAAGGTACAATTCCCATTAGTACAATTTTGCCTTTGATTATTCTTTCGTGATTTTTAGCGCCTTCCAAAGCACTTTCGTACTCTGCTTGTTCATTTTCGTTTAGTTTGATACCTGCTTTAATTTTTTGTTGATAAAAAGTAACCGTTTCATACACACTAAGCAACTCTTCTCGCGGAATATACTGAAACTTCAATCGCCCAATGGATACATTTCCATAGTAGTTGATAATATCTCTTTTCTTTTTGCGAGCTAAAGCTTTATCTGCTTTTTTCTTGTCATATAAGCGGACTACATGATAAGGTAGACTGTAATGTAAGCTATCTATTACCTTGCTTACTTTAGGTCGCAAAACATAATGGCTATCTAATACCGCACGAGGATGAAGTTTGCGATCTTTGAACAGTTTTTCATAATAGAGAAATTCCTGTACAGTTTTAAACCTTAGAGTGTCAAACGTATAAAGTGTATCCACAATGCGCTCTTTTAAGGTAAAAGTTCTTACTGTGCGTTTGCTGATTTGTCCTTTTTTTTTAGTTCCTTCATCTGTGATTACATTTACAAAAGCAGGTATAGCATTTTTAGTAAAACGAGGATGAGATTGCCGCAATTCTGTAAAAGCTCCTGTTTCATCGTTGTAAATCATTTGAGTTGCCATAATCAAGTTTTTAGATTGGCTAAGCGCAGCTTCTAATAGAGAGTCTTTTGCAATTTGGTCTGGGTTTTCTTTTTTTTCTTTACGGAAGAACATGTCCAAAGCAAGTACTTTGGGTTGATAGGAATTGACTGCCATAATTTCAGTAGCGATGCACCCTCTATCGCATTCACGAGCATCGCCTACGTCTATAATTACAATGTTTGTATTTGTAGGTACTTTATTCTCATCTCTCAATTGAGAAAACACTAAGTCCGTAAGGTTAAAGTCTTTAAGGGCTTCCCCAATAGGATTAAGTGCCTTGATAGCAAACGGGACTATCACAATTATAGCTAAGCGCACAAAAACTAGTAGCGTAATTAAAACGTTGTCTACATTAAAGTAAATGTTTTTCTTAGAAGTTTGCTCACTCATAAATACAAAAATATGAAAATCTCGGTAGCAAGTTGAAGAGTATATTTACAAAAACTATGAAATTTACTTATATTTGCGCGTGTATCAAATATGCCTTATATTCCTGTGGTTACTTCAGATGCCTCTATTAGAATAGGTTTATGGCATACGTTAGAAACCGAACAGGAATTATATAGATTACTTACACTTACAGAGAGAGAGGAGCTATCGCTATCAAAATGTGTAAATCCTAAAAGACGTTTGCAGTGGCTTTCCAGCAGATGCTGTTTGAAGGAAACGTTATGCAGCCAACAGTTCGTAGAAATGCTTGCCGATGAAAATGGAAAGCCTTATATCTATCCTCCTACACACCATATTTCAGTTTCTCACAGTAAGGATATGTCTGCTGCTATTGTTTGTGGCACCTATGATGTTGGCATAGACATTCAAGAGATGCGTATAATTTCATTAGATTTGGCTAAAAAATATATGTCTGAATGTGAATTATTGGAAGAAAATGAAAAACACAAATACTTTATTCGTAACGTAGTATGGTCTGCAAAAGAAGCAGCTTATAAGTGCAGAGGTAAAAAAGACGTTTATTTGAAGGAAAACATTCGTGTTTTGAATATACGTACGCTTATGGAAGACGACGCAGCAAATATAGTTATTTATCCTCCTGATGGCGAACCTCTTTTTTACATTGTAGAGTATGCTTTTTACAAAAATTATGTATATGCTTACTGTGTAGCTAGTAGTAATTTGGATATAGGATAATTTTTTAGTCTTGACAATCAGCAATTTGAGAAATAAAAAAGCAAAAAACACTTGACAAGTATGTTATCACTGTATTATCTTTGCAGTGTAAAGTTCAGAATACTCCTCGATAGCTCAGCTGGTTAGAGCATCTGACTGTTAATCAGAGGGTCGTTGGTTCGAATCCAACTCGAGGAGCAAAAAGTGAAACTCCCTGCGCGTAGGTCAAATGTGCAGGGAGTTTTATTTTGCTTATTCTACGGCAAACTTCTCTGTTTTGCCTTGTTTTCGTTCTCGGATAAAATAGAGCCCTTGGGGCAAATTAAGTTCTACTGTATTTTTGCCATGAGGTAGAGCATAAACACTTAGCACTTTGCCTGAAATATCTATCAGTTCATACTCTTGAACGATATTTGTCCAATTTTCTATTAAAATATAGTTGTGAGCAATGGTAGGATATACTTTAAAACTGTTCTGATAATTGAGATAATTGCTTTGTACTGAAGCAGGTGTTATGAACAATTTTGTAGCGAAAACATCGCAGAATCCTCCTGCATGGGTAGTCTGGAATGCCCCTGCGGTAACGTCATAATCAGCCGATTCTGTATATCCTGTTATATACGCATGGCTGCTGCCATCTACAAATATATCCCTACCTTGCTCATTATTGTTTCCGCCAATGTAAGTGGAATAAACCAAGCTATTTCCCGAGGGATTTAGCTGGGTAACAAAAACGTCGTCATTTGCTGCATGTGTAGTTTGGAATGCCCCCGTAGTAATGTCATAATCAAATGATTGAGTAGTACCTACTATGTATGCATGTCCACTAGCGTCTATGGCTACGGCTGATGCACCGTCATCATTGCTACCGCCAATGTAAGTAGAATAATCTAATCCATTTACAGAAAGATTTAACTTCGTAACAAAGGCATCTGATAGCCCTTGTATTGTTGTTTGAAACGCCGAAGTAGTAACGTCATAGTCAGATGAATATGTAATACCTGCTACATACACACAGTCATTAGTATCATCCACAGCTATGTCCATTCCATAATCGGCATTGTTTCCTCCGATATATGTAGAATAAACCAATGTACTCCCTGTACTATTTAGTTTAGTGACAAAAACATCGTAATCACCTCCACCATATACTACTTGAAATGCTTCTACAGTAACATCATAATCAGAAGATTTAGTGCATCCCGTTATGTATGCACATCCCATATTATCTACATCTATACCATATCCATAATCAAAAAGAATTCCCCCAAGGTAAGTAGAATAGTCTAATCCTGTGCCTGAAGAATTGATCTTAGTAACAAAAACATCATATATACCTTCGTTTGTAGTTTGGAATGCCCCTGGGGTAACATCATAGTTATTTGATGCAGTGTATCCCGTTATGTATGCGTTGTTACCACTGTCTATTGCTATACTATAGGCTATATCATCTTCCCTTCCACCAATGTATGTAGAATAGGATAATCCTGTGCCTGTACTATTGAGCTTTGTAACAAAGATATCATAAAGACCTCCGTCGTGTATGGTTTGAAACGCCCCTGGAGTAACATCGTAATTAGTAGATTGAGTATAGCCCGTTATGTATGCGTTTCCACTGCCATCTACAGCTATGCTTCGCCCCCAATCATCACTACTTCCACCAATATAAGTAGAATAGACCAAGCCGTTTCCACTAGGGTTCAGTTTTGTAACAAAGACATCAAAAGTGCCTCCGAACGTGGTTTGGAATGCTCCTGGCGTAATATCATAATTGGTTGAGTTGGTATAACCTGTTATGTATGCACAACCACTACCATCTACCGCAATACTGTAGCCTTGTTCCCAATTACTTCCTCCAATGTACGTAGAATATACTAGGGGGTCAATCACTATGGTTTTAGTTTTATCATATTCTCCCAAAGCAATTTGCCAAAATTCGCCGCTTTTTACAAATTTACTTGGTATGGTACGGCTATCTTGGTATGTGTGCAAATCCGTTAAGGCTACTTCCCCGAAACGAGTGGTAAAACACAATTCTTTTTCTCCTTTGGTATAAACCTTATCTTGTCCTCTCAACTTAAACTTAATTTGCGAAGCATCAGCGTAAGGTTGTACTATAAAGTCATACCGCAGTCTGTTGTTGTCAAAATAATATCGTATGTCTATACCTTTGTACACGTTTTTAATCCAAACTTCTTTGTATAGCCCTACATAGGTGGCATGTTTAGTTTCATCATTACCGATGAAGTAGTTGTAATAGCCTTCTAGGGTTTTTTTACCTTCGTGTGCAGGATTGTGGTTGTAGTTTTGCAGTTCAAACAATACTCTGTGTGCTAAAATGGTCATGTTTTGTGGTTCACCTTCAAATTGAGTTTTAGGTAAGGTAGTACGGCTAAAATTAGTGTTTCGGTTGTGATCTATTTTGTAGAACGTGTAATTGACACCATATTTAGTAATCCAAACGTCTAAGCCCCCTATACGGCAGAGGTAAAGTACATCGCTATGCCATTGTCCTTTGTTTTCAATAAAAAATAAGCGGTCAAGTTTGGATAGCTTGCTTTGTGCATTTTGTGCAAGGGATAATGTGAAGTTAAAAATGAAACTGAAAAAGAACAGAGCAAGAACAAGAAATTGTGTTTTCAGCTTCATAATGTTTGAAGAATATAATTGCGAATTTAAATTTTGTTTTACGAAAAAGCAAGTTGTATTAAAAAGTAAAAAGGTATAGCAGTAACGTTGATGTATTTTTTTTTTTGCGTGAGGCATGCGAAGGGTGGGCGATAGCCCAGTGCGGAGCGAAGCGAAGCACCGAAGCGATAGCGTAGCCCGAAGCACGCCGACCTTGCCCATACAAGCGCAGCGCAGTATGGGCAAGGGCACGCCCAAAAAAATATCTACTAAATAAAAAAATAAAATAATAACCTTCTACTAGCTGCGAGTAACAGGAGGTATTGGGGCTATTTCATTAGCCAACCTTCTTTGCTTCAAATCTAAGACACCCTCTTGAATAGGAATATTTTTGGAAAGCATTTTATGTATGACTTTAAGGGTCCATTCGTAGTAGAGTTCTCCGAATTTAGTGAGCATTTTAATAGGAATGTCTTTATCTTCCTGAAATACTCTTTGAATATCTGTCTGTGCAAGTACATACAAAATACTTCTCTCCACAACAATGGCACTTACAGGGTGGGGTCTATCCTCTACCAAGCAATTGTCCCCGAAAGCATGTCCTTCGGTAAGCGTGATCAATCGACGAGAGGATTGTCCTATTTGCATACGCAACTGCACTTTTCCTGACTTAATGAAAAACATTGCTTTACTTGGGTCGCCTTGGTGAAAAACAATCTCATTAGGTTGGTAAGTCCTTTCGTAAATGTAAGGTTTGAATTCTAAAATTTCGCTGTCTTCTAATGTGTTGAATAAGACTACTTTTCTAAAAAATTGTATAAATTCTTCTTCTTCTTCCGAATATCGTTTTTTGAATGGATTTTTGATAATATTTTTGAACATATAGAGAGTTTAGCACAAAAATAAACATTTACATTTCAGTATAAAAACCATATTGTTGGAATATGTCTCTACTATACGGTAGAGTAAGCCATTCTACAAAGGGTTTGAAGTCAGCTGTAGCTTCTTCGCGTAATATTAGGTAGATGGTTCTTTTTAATGGGTAGTCTTTCAAATGTTCTGGGGTAGGGAGTATAGCGGGGCTTTGATTATCCTTTTGGATAGATATTTTTTTTACTCCTCGGGCTACGCCTGCGGGACCAAAGCTAATTCCACCTTTATCTCGTGAAAGCTGACTGACTAAAAGCTCCCATGTAGGTAAGTAGTAGATATTTCCAATGGGGACTTCATCTTTGAGAAGAGTTTTTTTGAAGTAAAGATAAGTATCAGAAAAATCTTCTACGCTATAAATAGAAATGGGCATGTCTGCTCCGCCTACTTCTTTCCAATTTTTTATTTCACTGCGAAATATTTTGAAAACTTGTTCAAGCGTAAGCTGTTGTATGCTGTTGTCTTGGTGCACAAATATAGATAAACATTCTTCGGCTAATGGAATTTGAATAGGTTTTTTGCCATATCGCATTTCAAAGTGATGAATGTCATAATCGGTAAGAGGTTTATTGGAAATAGCTGCGTCTATGACTCCATTATTTAAGCATCGGATAGCGTTGTGAGTACCCCCTCCTTGAATGTCTATATTAAGGTTAGGGTAAATTAAATTAAATGCATCTGCAATTTGGCGTAAAATAGGTTGAAAAGTATCCACGCCTTTGATGACATAGGTAGTATCTTGGGCAAAATTATAGTGTAAAAAAAGTAAAGTCAGCTTCAAGAGGCATACTGTATTTGTTTTTATCATAGTTAAACAAAAATAAAACGACTTTTCAAAAATCACAAGTTTTATCAATAAAAAATGTATGAGTTTCGTTAGAAACCGAATGTTAGAGTTTTTTATCGGAAAAAGCGTAAGATATCATTAAAAGTAGCAAATATCATCAAGCTGATTATGATAAAGAATCCTACTATTTGAATAACTTCTCGGGCTTTGAGAGAGGGTTCTCTGCGGGTAAAGGCTTCATACAATAGAAGCATAGCATGCCCTCCATCTAGAGCGGGAATAGGTAAAAGGTTGGTAAAAGCTAAAATTACACTGATAATTGCGGTTAATTTCAAGAATCCGAACCAGCCGCCATTATCTCGGGCTTGTCCAAAAGTTTCAATAATTCCCAAAGGACCACGCAAATTTTCTGAAAAAGACAATTCGCCTTTAATTATCTTTCGCAATCCTTGAATGTTCATTACTACAAAATTCCATGCTTCTACTGCACCTACGGGAATTGCTTCAAAAAAATTGTATTTCTTAATTTTTTCCGCAATTTCTTGATGAGGAACAATACCTAAACCTTTTTCACCAAGTTTTCCTTTCAGTTCGAGTTGATTCCCATTCCGCAATACTTTGAGTGTGATTTCTCTGTTTTTATTTTGCTGAATGGCACTTTTGAGTTCATCAAAGTAAGTTGTCTTTATTTGATTGACATAAAGAATTTTATCGCCTTTTTGAAGCCCCATTTCTTTGGCTACAGAGTTAGACACTACCTCTGCTATAGAGTATTCAAAACGAGGTAGGAATATAGGTTCGCTGCGTTTGAGTTTAGAGAGTTTACCTACAAAGTCAGCAGGAATGTTGATTCTCTGTTTTTCGCCATTGCGAAGAATCTCATAATATGCATTGTCTTTTAAGAAGACTTGAGGGTTTATCATGGCTTCATACGTTTCAGGTAAAGTACCATTGACAGAGATGATTTTATCCCCTGTACGCAAGCCTAGTTCATAGCCAAGACTATTTTCAGGAACATAAATACCTTTTTCTAACTGTTTGGAGAGTATCATTGGTTCGCCGTAGATGGCTTTGAGCATTGCAAAGACAAGAATAGCAGTAATGGTATTAAATAAGATTCCGCCTAACATTACTAACATTCGCTGCCATATTGGTTTAGCCCGAAATTCATACGGTTTAGGAGGTTCTTTAAGACTTTCCTTGTCCATGCTTTCATCTAATATACCTGATATTTTTACGTAACCCCCAAAAGGGATAATTCCAATTCCATATTCTGTGTCTTTTATTTTTTTACTGATTTTGAGATTTTTTACATCAAAAAAAAGAAAAAACTTTTCTACTCGCATGCCGAACAAGCGTGCAAATAAAAAGTGTCCCAGTTCATGTATGATAATTAAAATAGACAGGGCTAGAATGGCTAACAAGATATTTACCATTGTATTGAAAAAAATTGATAGGAGTTAACTATTTGCAAAAATAATACCCATCAGAGGTTTTTAGTTCATTAATTTGTTTTGAAATATTGTAATAGAATAAAAAGTCTGCTGAAAGTCAGCAGACTACAAGCGAATTTTTTATTGGCTGTTATTAAGTTCGTCTACTTTTTTCTGCTGTTCTTCTATAGCCTTTTTTAATCGGGCTTGTTCGCCTTCAGTAGCTGCAATCTGGTTTTGGAGATTAGCTATTTCTGCATTTAAGTTTTTGATTTTAAGTTCAGTTTCTTGTTGTAGGCGCTTGATTTCAGCTTGCTTATTGGCAATACTTGCTTTTTGTTCGTTTAATCGGTTTTGAGTTTCGTTTAGAGATTTTGTCAGATCGGCTAGCTTAGCTTCTTCAATATCTAGTATTTTTCTTAACTGAGCAGATTTAAGCTCTTGATTAAAGTTTTTCAAAAATAAGCGAATGTTTCGAGCTTCTTTGGCGTATTTTGCACCATCTACAAATTCATCCCCCTTTTTGAGAAACACACTGACCTTAGTTTCATCAGCTTTATTGGCTTCCAACTTAATGTATAGGTTAACTACATCATCAGATAAGTCAGGTGAAGAGACATTAGTTACAGAATACACATCGTCCTTCTCGCTTATGTTTTTAGATTTCGTAGCATAAGACCTTACTTTTTTAGATGCTACCTCTCTTGCTACATCGATACCTCCCGCGCATATTGCTTGAAAGCACTTGCCTGCCATTCCATCCACAGTGCCACTAACTTCTTTAATCTCTAGTTGTGCAAAGGCATGGCTGAATACTATAAAGATGGTTATCCACAAAGTGAATGATGAGTACATATTTCTACCCTTTGCTTTTTGAAGTGTGAAATTATGCAATAAATTTTTATCCATCAAAATTTCTTATGAGCTTAGACCCAAAAAAGGATTATTTATTTAACTAATTTTCTGCTTAATACTTTGATTATCAATCATTTATTTTTTAACTCCGTTTTCAAAATCTTATCGCCAATACTCAAAGAATGTACGACGTTCATTCCAGAAATCACTTTACCAAAAATTGTATATCTGCCATTAAGGTGCGGGGTAGGAACATGGGTGATAAAAAATTGACAACTTTCCGTATCTTTTCCTGCTGATGCCATTCCTACGCTGCCCTCTTGATAAGGTATGGGTGAAAATTCTGAACGTAAAAGTAAATCTGTGCTGCCATATCCATCTCCTCTTGGACATCCCCCTTGTATCAAAAAATTAGGTACTAAGCGATGAAAATATCGCCCCTCAAAATATTTTTCTTTAATCAATTTTATCATGTAACTTACAGTTGCGGGAGCTACATCTGCATAAAGTTCCACGCAAAATGTACCTTTGGTCGTATTCACTTCTACGATAGGCCGCAGGTCGGTTATCATGCTCCAGGCTACCTTGGTGTAATAGTTTTGGGGATATTTTTTTGGATTATAAGTTTTACCTTGTTTAAGTGCAATTGTTTTTTCTATTTCTTGGTAGGTTTCTATATCTCGGGGAAGTTGTAAAGAAGATTTTGCTTGCTGTAAAGTGTTGATATCTACGTTTTTAAGGTAGTACTTTCGTACCATTTCTGCCATAACTGCTATTACCCCTGGATCTTTAGATTGCAATCCTTGTTTGCAGTACTGTAAGAACATATTTGTATCTTGTTGTAAAGTAGAATAAGAACCACTTTGCCTAAGTTGCAATAAAAGTTCGGCTGCTGTGGTTCTTATTACGGGGCTATTTTCAGAATTAAGCATTTGAGAAGCAATAAAATTATGATGCCGAACAGACGTACCTAAATATTTCAATATCACCGAAGCTAAATAAGGGAATTTAGATTTGATATCTTCGTAGGTACCTATACTATTAGCCAAGCTTGCTTTGAAGGTTGTAAGGTAGTTATCACTATTAGGTAAATTTTGAGTTAGTATAATGTTAAGTATTTCTTGTTGTATATTTTCATTTTGTATAGCTGGTTTTTGTAAGGGAATACCCCCTGCACGCAAAGCTGCCACTACATAACGATATTCTTGCTTTTCTTCAACACAAATTTTATTGAGGTATGTCTGAACACTATCATTAGGCAAGCATTTTTTTAAGGAATGTATAAGAGCAATTTTGGTATAAGTGTCATGTTCGGTTTGAGCTTGTTGAAATAGGCGCTGTTGTACTGAACTTGTATAATATGAAGCAGGCATACGTTCAAAATACTTAGCTGACGCATAACGCACAGAAGCTCGTTTATGTAAAAGACATTCTAATGCTTTTGAGATTCCTTTTGCATCATAAATGTTTTGCATCCCTAAATAGTATAAAGCATACAGCGCAGCTTCTAACCGAGTAGAGTTTTGTAAAGTATCTAAATATTGATAGAATACACTTCGGTCAATAGTCTTGTACTTTCCTGCACTGATAATAAGCCAATAAGCCACAGTGTCCCTTTTTTCTTGTAGAATTAAAGGCATCAAATTTAGTTGAGTATCGGAAGAAAATTGTCCTAAAGCATAAGCCGCAGTGCAAGCCACTCTTATAGAACTGTCCAAAACATTTTTCTTTAAGAAAGGAATAGTAATTGTGTCTGCCAAAGAAACGCACTGTAAAGTAGCGTAGTATCGTTTAGGTTCGTTTTTGTCTGACAAATAGGGCAAAATAGATTGAGCTTTTCTTTCGTAGCCCAAATCAATAATCTTTTTAATCTCATCGGAATACTGGGCTGTACAAGCAAATATAAATTTTATCCACAGAAGTAAGATAGCTTTTGACCTCATTTGAGTTTAGGCAAATTTAATAGCTTTTCTCAACGGTACAGGTATCAAATGACAAAATGATTGAATCAAAATTGAATATTTATGCAAACCGAGTTGAACATAAAAAGCCTTTAAAAAATTCAAAAAAACGTGGTTATGTAAAAAAACTGTATATTTATACAATTTTTTATAATTGATTTTCAATTAGTTATGTAATTACGTATCAAAAATGATGAATAATTATACAAAATGTATTGAATTTTGCATAAAATGGTACTAACTTTGCATAACTATTCAATACAAAGTAGGCAAAAAATTATGAAAAAGTTAATCGTTTTTGTTGTGGGTTTTGTAGCAGTTGGGCTACTGCAAGTCAAAGGTCAATCTGCTGGCTTGAAAATGACCAAATACGGTTATGATGGTATTACCCCTCAAAAGATATGGAAAGTGAGCTTTCCTGCGGAGTATGATGCTATTAAATATGGTTCAGAATTGGAAGCAGCACGCCGCGATGGAAACTTATATATGGTAGAAAACGCAAACATGGGAGTTTCTATTGTGTTTTTAGAAAATAAAGCTGTAATTTTAGACTACTCACCCACAGGCACAGAGTATTATTTCAGAGGTATCGCCGAATATAAAAACAACGAAATAATTACAGATTCACTAGATTTCTGCGAATACAACAAAACCCCTGATTGCGAGCAAAAAACAAAAGATATTCAAAACTATGTTCAAAATGCATACAAGTACTATCTCAAAGAGATAGAAGCATATAAGCTAGCTCAAAAGTAGATAAACTCAAAGTTGAACAATCAATCAATTTTCTTGGTGGCTTAGTGATAAGCTACCAATTTTTTTATTTTTTGGGCGTGCCCCTTGCTGACGCAAGGGTCGGGGCATTCCGCACTACGCTTCGCTTCGGTGCTTCGCTAACGCTGCGCACTGCCTAACGGCATGCTCCATGCCCCTCACGCAATTGACCTCTACAATTATGTCTTTACCTTGTCTAAACTGAAAGTACAATCCCTTACAAACCAAAACTAAGCAAAATAAAAAAGTCTGAACAGTTAATTTTCATCAATTATGGCTTGTTTATGTATCGGTATAGTTCCTGTACCCAATTTTTAGGATACACGATAAAATGTTCATTTTCAATTAGAATAGCAAATTTTTTTTCATCGTACCACTTTTCGAAAGGGCAATAATCTCTAGTAATAGCTTGTTTTACATTTTTGAGAAAAATTTTGTATGCATACAAAGTAGTATAAATGCAAGCCCCTAGACCTATCAAACCTATGTACCAAATGGGTGTAAAAAACAAAACAAGACTACCTAAAAACAATATATAAGCAATATAACGAGGGGGTTTAGGAGAATATGTTTTGATTTCTTCCCATGTAAATTTTTCAGGGCGTATGCCCACAGTAGCTTTTCCTGTGGCAAAAAGTTCTTTATACTTGTCAAAAACAAGAATTTTTTCTTCTAATGGATAATCTGTCCCAGTTTCTTGCTGTAATTGAGCCACTTTTCTCAAATGCTCTTCTAGTAGTTTGGAGGCTTCATCTATCATTGCTACAAAGGTACTAAAAAAAGAGTTATTTTCAAATTAAAGCTAAACCTTGTATTATTGTAACATGGAAGTTAAATCATTGGAACTAGCTTTACAAGGGGGAGGTTCACATGGAGCTTTTACATGGGGAGTAATAGACAGATTACTTGAGGATGAACGAATAAAAATAGAGGCTTTATGCGGCACCAGTGCGGGTGCTATGAATGCCACTGTAACCGCATACGGACTACACATAGGGGGTAGAGATAAAGCCAGAGATCTGCTCTATCAATTTTGGAAAAAAGTTTCTGACTATAGCTATTTTTCACTACTGCAACCCTCTTGGTTTGACAAAGAATATGACTTCGGAAATATGGACACTTCTCCAGGCTATTTCATGTTTGAAATTATGACTTTTATGCTCTCCCCTACTCAATTTAATCCTATGGATTTTAATCCGCTCAAAGATATACTCCTGTCTATAATTGACTTCAAAGAACTCAAAAAATGTACTAAAACTAAGTTATTTTTGTGTGCTACTGATGTCAAAAAATGTAGAGCAAAAGTATTTCACTTACCCGAAATAACCGTAGATGCTGTATTAGCCTCAGCTTGCTTGCCTTTCTTATTCAAAACTGTAGAAATTGATGGCGACTATTACTGGGATGGCGGATATATGGGCAACCCTCCTATCTTCCCTCTGATTGAAAATGTACCGATAGATGACATTCTTATCGTACAAATAAACCCTATACATATTCACCACCTACCCAAACGTACTGACGAAATTAGGGACAGAGTAAATGAACTTTCTTTTAATTCCTCTCTCATGCATGAAATGCGGTTAGTCTATATGATGCAGCAGCTCTTACGAAAAGGCATACAAATAGAGGGTATAAAAGCAAGAGATATCCGCATTCATGTAATAAACCCTGAAAATATGATGGCAAATTTCAAAGTGTCTTCAAAACTAAATTCAGATTGGGACTTTATTGCCTTTCTTTTCAAAGAAGGTAGAAAACACGCAGATGAGTGGCTAGAAAAAAATTACGATAAAATAGGCGTGGAAAGCTCATGTAACATTAAAGAAATGTTTCTATGAATTGGGTAAAAAAAATCCTATTTAAGACACTAGGAACTAAAAAATATCTTAAACTCATTAGCAGAATCTATATTAAACAAATTGAAAAAGGCAAATATCAAGATAAGTACCCCGAACTTCACTTTTTAAGGACTTTTATTAAACCCGATTTCTATTGTATAGATATTGGGGCAAATTTAGGCTATTACAGTTACTTTCTATGTAAATATGCTTACCAAGGCAAAGTCTGGGGCGTAGAACCTGTTCCTGTATTTGCAGAAGTCTTACTCTCTAACTGCAAATTTGCTCATTTTACGTTGGTCCCTTACGCATTAGGAGAAAAAAACTCACCTATTTACATGCAAACTCCTATTATAGACGGTATTTTTAGACATGGATTGACAAAAGTAGTTGATACTAATGCGCCTTCTTCTCTGTATTCATATCAAGTAGAAATGAAAATCCCTAACCAAATATTTAACAACTTACCTCGATTAGATTTTGTCAAATGTGATGTGGAAGGTTATGAATATCTTATCTTTCAAAACTTTATGGAAGTGATTACTCAGCATTTGCCAATACTACAAATTGAAATACAAAACGCCCAAAAGCAAAATATGTACAACCTATTGTGTAAAGCTGGATACTTTCCATACAAATTGCAAAATAAAAACTGGGTAAATTTATCCTACACAGAGTACTTAAATTATGGTAGAGATGTTTATTTTATTGTCCCTCAAAAAATAAGCTAAGCACTGTAATTTTAGAAACATTTGTTACTTTTGTTTTTACTGTAAAATGGTCATAGTTTAATTTTAATATGGCTAAGTATAAAAACCTAGAAGACCTCTTTTTGAGTTATCTGTATTACCTTTTCAAATTTAAGTACTGGTTAGTTTTAGGGATAATTTTAGGTTTAGGTGCAGGTTTTTTTATCTCTAAAAGAAACAAAGTAAAAATGTACACTGCAACAGCTGTCATTTATCCTGATGAAACCAAAACTCCTACTGCAGCCGTACCTTATCTTTTGGAACAAATAGGAGGAGTGACTAACTCATTAGCTAGCTTAGTGCCTATTTTCAAAAGTAGAGCATTGTCTGAACAAGTAGTAAAGCGCAAAATAAAGTACTATTCCCATTTAGATAGTGTATACGTGTATGATGTAGTGCTTGCCGAGCAATCTCCTGCATATAAAAAATACAAAGGAGGGCAACATTTTGATGAACTTACGCGTAAAAGTGAACAAGAAATCAAAAATAAGATATATCTTGCAGGAGTAGCAGTCAGAAAAAGTATGAATTTTAAGCCTGATAATATAGGCTTTATGGAAATCAGCTCTACTTGGGCGGACAACCCCAAACTACCTGGATACATTGTTAGACTCTATATTGAAGAGTTCATTGAATTTGACGCCATACAAAAGTACAAGCGAGCTAAACGAAACTACGAACTGATTAAAATGCGATATGACTCACTTAAAGCTAATTTAGAAGCCGCAGAAAAAACTCTTGCTCAATTTAATGATGCAAATCAAAATAACGTCAAAGAAGTAGCTTTGCTAACAAAAATCAAACTTACTCGTGAGCTAGAGTTACAGGAAAGCATTTACCGAAGCATAGCTTTGCAACTTGCTGAAGCTGAAATTGGATTAACTCGAAAAGTACCTATTATTCAAGTACTAGACTACCCTGAACCTCCTTACAAGGTATCTCAAAACTCTAATATTCAATCTATTACAGCAGGAGCAGTTGCAGGATTGCTTCTTGTTTTAATCGTAATAACTTTCATTTTTATTTACAGAGGAGAATACAAACTTAAAGAAACATAGTTTATGAGCACGTACCAGCAGCTTTTATTGGGATTTTGTGCTTTTTTAATTTATCTGACAATAGAGTACTTTATCTTCATTCAAGACCGAACTACAAGAAAGTACAGAACTACTATAACTACTATTTTGGATAAACCTCTGAATATAAGTACGCTTGAAAACATTAGCAACATTCATGGCACCCAGTCAGGAGTTTTGAATATTCTTTATGCTTTTCGCTACAACATAGATATTTTAGAAACACAAGTAAAAACTCAAAAAGGTAAACAAAAGATTAAGGATTATATCATTCAAACAGTGGATAAAGATGAAATTAAAAAAATTAACCAAAAATACTATTTTCAAATTTACTCAGAAGAAGATAAACAAAGGCAAATCGCTTTTCTGTTGCTGCAAGATAGGTTGTACTTCACGTTTGAGAAAATCAATGATAAATTACATGTTCGCATACATTTTGTTCATTCTGATACAACTTTCGCACGTGAGTATATCTATCTGAATATTGAAAAATACAACGAGTTTATAGAAAGTCGTAAGATTCTAATATTTCGGAATAAGTATGTAATGATAGACAAAGACTTTGAGGAAGCTAAAAGTAAAATAGAGGCTCTTTTAAGAGAAATAGCTATCCACAAAGATACAAGACAAAAATTAGTCAAGGAAGTAGGTGCTCTTGAACTTAAAAAATATATCAGAGATAAAGAAGTAGAGGAGATTTTTTTAGAGAAAAAAGAATACAGTGCCACTACTGTTTATTTATTAAGCTCAGGGGATGTAAAAAAGCTTAACATTGTTGCCGAACCTAGGTTCAAGGATAATACTGCGTACGTGTACGTGATACGAAATTATATTCTAATTACGGCTGGGATTTACAGTTTTTTAACTGTGATTGTCGCAGATTTTATTGTCAAAAAACGCAAGCTGTTTAAGAATTGGTTGGCTAAACAAAATATTTCTTAATATTGCCGATATATGAGAGAAGTATATATCGTAGCAGCCAAACGTACAGCGGTAGGCAGCTTTGGCGGTGCTTTAAGCAGTTTAAGTGCTACTCAATTAGGTGCTGCGGCTATAAAAGCAGCAGTCAATCAAGCAGGAATTAAGCCTGAAGAGGTACAAGAAGTAATTATGGGTAACGTAATGAGCGCGGGGGTAGGTCAAGCACCTGCTCGCCAAGCTGCAAAATTTGCGGGGCTGCCCAATTCTGTAATTTGCACAACTATTAACAAAGTTTGTGCTTCAGGTATGAAAGCTATCATGGTAGCAGCACAAAACATTATGCTCGGCGAAGCTGATATCATGGTAGCTGGAGGAATGGAAAGCATGACAAATGTTCCTTATTACCTTATGCAAGCGCGCAACGGGTATCGTCTAGGGCACAGTGAACTGGTAGACGGACTTATCAAAGATGGTTTATGGGATGTGTACAATAACTTTCACATGGGTAATGCTACTGAAGGCTGCGCTAAAAGTCAAAACATTACCCGAGAAGACCAAGATAAATTTGCTATTGAATCCTATCAAAGAGCTCAAAGAGCAGTAAATGAAGGTAAATTTGCCGCTGAAATTACTCCTATTGAAATTCCCCAGCGCAACGCCGACCCTATCATCTTTGATAAAGATGAAGAACCTTTCAAAGTAAAATATGACAAAATTCCAACCTTAAAGCCTGCTTTTGACAAAAACGGTACAATTACCGCAGCGAATGCGTCAAAAATCAATGATGGGGCAAGTGCAGTAGTTTTGATGAGTAAAGAAAAGGCAGAAGCACTAGGCGTCAAACCGTTAGCGAAAATTATCGCTTTTGCCGATGCAGAGCGTGCTCCAGAAGAATTCCCTCTTGCACCTGTAAATGCAACTCTCAAATTACTCCAAAAAACAGGAAAAAAAGTTGAAGACATAGACTTATTTGAAATTAACGAAGCCTTTGCAGCAGTAGCTATTGCTTACATGAGAAACCTAAACATTCCTCACGAAAAAACAAATATATGGGGTGGAGCTGTGTCATTAGGTCATCCATTAGGAAGTTCAGGATCAAGAATATGTGTTACGCTTATTCACGCACTTAGAGATACGGGCAAAAAATTGGGTATTGCAGCTATCTGTAACGGCGGTGGAGGTGGCTCTGCTATCATGATAGAAGTACTCTAAAAAACTTATCTCATTTTGTTTGCACATTTTCTATATCAGGACATAACAAAAATTACTTCGTTATGTCCTTTATTCTTTGTTGGCTAAGTTACTACGTGCGAACAATTCTTAGCTACTGCTTCACTTCACTACCATATTTACGCATAAGATTGTCCCCTTGAAAGTTATTTTGACTTTGTTTGAATAATTCAAATTCAAAATTTTGAATTTTGCGAGGATAGTAGTTATTATATCTATCTACGTCAGCAGTTTCATAGTTAGGGTCTAACTCAAACGAAACAGCTTCCTTAAAAGATACATGCTCAATAGTAACCTCTTTTTCGTTTTTTAACCAAACCTGAACAGGTTTTTTAATAATCTCACTACTGCCATCTTTGTAGTTGATTTTAACAATAAGCGGCATCAAAACTCCTCCTATATCTTTGAATTTAAGATGATAAATGTATGCCTTTTGGTTAAATAGTGCCTCTTCTTCGGGAGTAAGAGTTTTAAGGTATTCTAAGTACTCTTTTTTATCTATCTCATAAACTTTGTACTTATCATAGTAATTGTAAAAATCTTTGAGTTTGCCCCCGTATTGGTCCGTATAGTAAGTTTTGATACCCCCTTCTTTTTGATTGACTATATTCGTCTTTCTTTCTGCACTAATATCTTTTTCCTTTTGAATTTCTTTGGCTATTTGCGGATCCCTAGGTTTAACAACATATACCTCTACAGTTTCCAAGCTAATATCTACGTGATCTGTGGTAAAAAACCAAGCTCGCCAAAACCAATCTAAGTCCACTCCCGAAGCATCTTCCATTGTTCTAAAAAAATCAGCAGGGGTAGGATGCTTAAACTTCCATCTTTCGCAATATGTCTTAAAAGCAAAATCAAAAAGCTCACGCCCCATAATCGTTTCGCGTAAAATGTTTAAGCCCGCAGCTGTTTTCCCATAAGCATTATTCCCAAATTGAACCAAAGACTCGGAATCCGTCATAATCGGTACTTGTTCTGGGGACTTCATATATTCTGCAATCAAATCAGGAAAACCTCTGCTGGAAGGGTAACCTTTTTCCCACTCCTGTTCTGCTAAAAATTGTAAAAACGTATTAAAACCTTCGTCCATCCAAGTCCAATTTCGTTCATTTGAACTAATGATCATCGGGAAGAAATTATGCCCTACTTCATGAATAATCACAGAAATTAGACCGTATTTAGTCCGTTCGCTGTAAGTGCCGTCAGGTTCAGCTCTTCCACCTCCGTTAAAGCTTATCATAGGATACTCCATTCCCCCAATAGCACCGTTGACAGAATAGCACACAGGATACGGATATTGACAAGCATGCCGAGAGTAGACCTTAATCGTATGCATAACTACATGAGTAGAGTATTTCTGCCATAGTACTACTGCTTCTTTGGGATAGAGAGACATGCAGTGTACTTTATGATTGTTCAAATTCAACACAGCTCCATCCCAAATAAATTTGCGAGAACTAGCAAAAGCAACGTCACGAACATTTTCTGCTTTGAATATCCAAGTTTTAGTAGTCTTAGCATGAGAACTTTCATTTTGTTGAGCTTCTTCGGGAGTAATGATGAAAATTGGTTCGTTTACAGTTTGCGACTTCTGATACCTCTCAAATTGTACAGGTGTAAGTACTTCTTTTGCGTTTTGAAGCACCCCTGTAGCAGCTACAATGTGGTCAGCAGGTACAGTAACCTCTAAGGTAAAATTCCCAAATTCTAAACTAAATTCTCCTCTACCTAAATAGCTTTTATGAAGCCAACCATTTACGTCATCGTATACGCACATGCGGGGATAGAACTGTGCCATCTGATAGATATAATTGCCATCTTTTTCAAAGTACTCTGTACCTCCTCTTCCACCGTGCTTACGAACTTCGTTAATCTTGTTGTGCCATTCTATTTGAATTTTAATACTCTCATTAGGTTTGAGTGGTTCAGGTAAATCGATGCGCATCATTGTGTCGTAGATAGTATATTGAGCAGGTTTAGCGTTTGAAGGGCTTTTAGTGTTCGTTTTATCTATCTTTACTGTGGTAATTTTGTATCCCAATCCTGGGTCTTTTGGATAAAGCAGATTGCGGTACGCTTCAAAAGAGAGTGCTTGAAACTCACTTGCCGTTTTCATTTGATTAGCAATAGAGTGTTGGCTAAATATATTTTGGTCTAGCTGAATCCAAAGGTAGTCCAAAGCATCAGGAGAATTGTTGTAATAGGTTATCCACTCTGAACCCGATAGAGTTTGATTTTCGTCATCTATTTGTACTTTAATGTGATAATCTGCACGTTGTTGCCAGTATTTATGTCCAGGTGCTCCTGATGCAGTACGATATTCATTAGGCGTAGGCAGCAAATCATGTATTTGTTTGAATTTAGACTCATTTGTGCGCATCAATTTTTGGTTTTGCGCATGCAAGCTGCTAAGTACTGCACTGAAAACTATCCCTATCAAAAGGCTACTATGCTTCATCTTTACAAAGGTAGTAAAACTACTCAAAGATAGATGAGATATTGTAAATTTTATTTTTTGGGCGTGCCCCTTGCTAACGCAAGGGTCGGGGCATTCCGCACTGCGCTTCGCTTCGGTGCTAACGCACTGCCTAACGGCATGCTCCATGCCCCTC
>JANWVW010000010.1 GCA_025056095.1 Bacteroidia bacterium | reverse complement strand
AGCGTTAGCGAAGTACCGAAGCGAAGCGCAGTGCGGAATGCCCCGACCCTTGCGTCAGCAAGGGGCACGCCCAAAAAGACTTAGCACGAAACTAACTCAAAAAGTTGGGCAACCTGCACAAGCAAGGTTGCCCTCAAATACACTGATTTAGTCCTGTAAGCTCGGTTATTTGAATTTATGCCAAAGGTACAGTCTTTTTATCTGTCAATGACTTGACGGCTTCACGCAACCATCTGCCGTTTTCTTCGGCTTTACGGCGCACAGCTAAGCGCTCAGCATTGCAAGGTCCATGCCCGTTGATTACTCGCTTAAATTCTTCCCAATCGGGTTCAGTGTACTCCCATTTTCCTGTTTCGGGGTTTTTACGCAAGTTGGGATCAGGTATAGTCAAACCAATTTCAAGAATTTTAGGCACATAAGTATCTAAAAATTCTTGTCGCATCTCATCATTACTTTTAATCTTTATTTTCCATCGCATGAGTATAGCAGTGTGTTGAGAAATTTTGTCAGGTGGTCCATGGAAGTGCATGATGGGCGTCCACCAGCGATTGAGAGCATCTTGAAGCATCTTACGTTGCTTTTCTGTCCCTGAAGCTAAGGTTAGCACATTATCATAGCCATATTTAAGATGAAAAGATTCTTCGTAGCAGATACGCTCTAGGGCTCTGCTGTAAGGTCCGTAAGAACCTTTGGAGTTAGTAACCTGGTTGATAATAGCCCCTGCATCTATTAACCATGCAATAATAGCAGTGTCTGCCCAAGTTTCAGCGGGGTAATTAAATACATTGGAGTATTTAGACTTACCATTGAGTAAGTCCTGTATCATTGCTTCGCGAGATTTGCCAAGGGTTTCTGCGGCGCTGTAAAGCAGTTGTGCATGCCCTACTTCATCTTGAACCTTTGCCATCAGTGCCATTTTTCTCTTAAATCCAGGGGCGCGAGTAATCCACGTGCCTTCGGGTAAAGCACCGATAATTTCTGAATGGGCATGCTGCTCAATCATTCTAATGAGTTGCCTGCGGTACTCTTTGGGCATCCAATCGCGAGGTTCTATTTTCTCTCCCCTTTCTATCCGAGCCTCAAACTCTGCTAACTTTTCAGGATCTTCATCGGCTATGATAGAGTGCTTTATTTCATCTACATTTGATAAGTTCCCGTACATACTTTTTTACACACTGTAAAGTTACATATTTTCAAGTAAAAAACAAAATATAAAACCACAAAATTCACAAAAAGCACAACAAAAACATAAATTCAGAGCTACATTTCTCTCAACACTGCATAAATGGTTTGTCCCACAGCTTTTAGCGTGTTTTTATCTATGTTAGAAAGGTTATCTCGTTGAGTATGCCAATATTCAGGAAAACCTTTGGGGCGGCTAGGATTGTAGTCAATAATATCAATTGCTGGGATATTTGCTATTTTGTAAATGTACAAATGGTCATCAATCACTACATTACTTTTTTCGTTTAGAAAATAAATTCCGTAACCTAATTGAGCTGCTTTATTCCAAATTTTATCTACTAATGCACGTGCAGTTTCATCTGATATTTGTTCGCGATAAAACGTAGCATTTTTACCACCTACCATATCTAAAACAATAGCATACTCCGCAGTATAGTCTTTGATATGTGGATTTTTTGCCCAATATTGACTGCCTAAACAATAGGTATCCTCTTTTTCAGGTTGATAGCCTTCGGGAGCGCCGTAGTCTTCTACATCGTTGAGCAAAATATCTACACCTATATTTTGAATTGGATGTTGCTTTAACAATCGGGCTATTTCTAATAAAACAGCCACGCCACTTGCACCATCGTTAGCACCTAAAACCGCTTTAGTTTTATCTGTGTCTTGGTCTGTAGTATGGCGAGAGTCCCAATGTGCAGTAAGAAGTATTCTTCTTTTATGGGTAGGATTAAAAACACCTATGATATTGTACAAAGGTAAAGGTGAACCGTTATACGCTATTACGGTGGCTTTTTGTTCATATACCTTATCTGCAAAACGAGATAAAGTGGTAACTAAGTATGCACCGCACAGGTTATGCGCAAGTGTGTTGGGTACACGCGGACCAAAACTGACTTGTTTTTCAAGAAAAAAATATGCTGAATCGGCATTGAACTGGCCTACGTACACATCTTTTGCTGGGTTGGTAGCGTTTTTATCAGGTAAATTTTCCGTATCTTGATTTTGCATTTTCAAGCCCTTTTGGCAGCTTATCAAGTGGAGTGCTACAAACAATAGTAGTCCTTTACAAATATGTTTCAATTTCATAGGATTAAGGTGTTAAACGAGTGTAATACCGAGCGAAAGGTATAGTTTCCCTGACATGATGCAGCCCAGCAATGTATGCGATTAAACGTTCTAAGCCTAATCCAAAACCTGAATGAGGTACTGAACCAAATCGCCGTAGGTCTAAATACCATTCAAAAGCACTCATAGGTAAGTTATGTTCTTTAATTTTTTGGATAAGGACTTGTTCGTCAGTTTCTCGTTCTCCTCCGCCTACAATTTCACCATAGCCTTCTGGGGCAAGTACGTCTACGCCCATAGCCCAACGGCTATCTTTGGGATCGCGTTTCATGTAGAAAGCTTTTACCTCATGGGGATATCGGTGTACCATAATAGGTACTTCAAAATGGCGACTAAGAACAGTTTCATCACTACCTCCGAAGTCATTACCTAATTCAAATTCTCTTGCAGACTTCATCCATTGTGGAATATTTCGCATCAACTCTTCTAAATCTTTAAGCGTAGCGTTAATCTCCTGAATTCTGCGGTCAATTTCAGCTTTACGTGATTTTTTAGCACTACCTTGCTCTTTTTGCAATTGCTTTTGTTCTTCAAGCAGTTCTTGAGTTTTTTGTTGAGCATTTTGCATATCTTTCTCTAAAAGTGCTTGAGTTTTATCAGACTTAAGCAGTTCTACGGCTTCTTGATAGGTCATGCGTACAAAAGGTTGGTCTACTACTTTTTGGAGCTTATTTGTGTCCCTTTGTAAGAGTTTGAGCTCTGTTTGACAATCTTTGAGTACAGTTTGAATAATGTATTTGAGCATGGCTTCTATCAAATCCATGTTCATATCTAAGTCATAAAATGCCATTTCAGGTTCTATCATCCAGAATTCGCTCAAATGCCTGCGAGTGTGAGACTTTTCTGCACGAAAAGTAGGTCCGAAGGTGTAAATTTTACCCATTGCCATTGCCATTGCTTCGCCATAAAGTTGCCCCGATTGAGAAAGATAAGCAGGTACACCGTAGAAGTCTGTTTCAAATAAAGTACTTGTTCCTTCGCAGGCATTAGCTGTAAAGATAGGAGCATCCATTTGTACAAATCCTTGCTCTTGAAAAAATTGATGAATTGCGTAAATCACACGGTTACGCAAGCGCATAATTGCCCATTGGCGCGGCGTACGCAACCACAAATGTCTGTGATTCATCAAAAAATCTACACCATGCTCTTTATGTGTAATAGGATAGTCTTTCACAATTTGATAAATACTCAAATCTTGCACTTGAATTTCAAAAGGAAACCTATCTCTGTGATTAGGAACTACTTTACCTGTTATTGACAAAGAACTTTCTTGAGTAAGTTGATCCGCTTTTTGCCATACGTTTTCATCTACTTCCGATTGAGTAACTACTGCTTGACAAAATTCAGATCCATCTCTGATAACTAAAAACTTAATACCTTTACTTTCACGAATGTTATATACCCAACCTTGTACAGTAACAATGCTACCTTCGTGTTTCGGTAAATCTATAATTCTTGTGTTCATTGGGGCAAAAATAGAAGTTTTTTTCTTTGATATAAAAGTTTGTTCATAGCTAGCAGTTAAAAGAAGTAAGAATTTTTCTGTTTTTTTCAAGGATAGTTCAAAGTTTTTTTGTTATTTTGTTGCATATTGTATGAAAATAGCCATTTTATCCACTAACCCCAAGCTCTATTCCACTCAACGCCTAGTGGAAGCAGCCAAGCAGCGTGGGCACGAAGCTGTCATACTCAATCATACCAAATGCTACATGGTAGTAGAGAAAGATGCACCTGCAATTTACTATGGTGGAAAAAAAGTAGAGGGCATAGACGCAGTTATTCCGCGTATTGGTGTATCAGTAACTTTTTACGGTACGGCAGTAGTACGCCAATTTGAAATGATGGGAATATTTTGTGCGAATAATTCTCAAGCTATAGTCCGCTCACGCGACAAAATTCGCAGCTTACAGATACTTTCTAGAGATGGCGTGAGTATTCCTAAAACTACTTTTGCTAATCATCCTAACAACATTGATGATGTAATTCAACTTGTTGGCGGTGCTCCTGTGGTAATTAAACTTTTAGAAGGTACTCAGGGCATAGGCGTGATACTAGCTGAAACAAATCGTACAGCAAAATCCGTCATTGAAGCCTTCTATGATGTAGAAACAGACATTCTTGTCCAAGAGTTTATCAAAGAAGCCCAAGGTGAAGACATTCGTGCTTTTGTTATAGATAAAGAAGTAGTAGGAGCTATGATGCGAAAAGGTGTACAAGGTGAATTTAGGTCAAACCTTCATAGAGGGGGCAAAGCAGTATTAGTAGAACTTACCGAAGAAGAAAAAAGAACAGCACTCTTAGCCGCTAAAAGCATGGGCTTAAATATTGCGGGTGTAGACATGGTTCGTTCCAAAGAAGGACCAAAAGTGTTGGAAGTAAATTCCTCACCAGGTTTAGAAGGTATTGAAAAAACTACCAAAATAGATATCGCAGGTAAAATTATTGAGTTTGTAGAAAAAAGCGTAAATACACAAACCGAAAAAGTAAATGCATAAGTCACTTTTATCTTGGGATGCACTTTTTAAGGAATTTGCAGTTTATTTACAGGTAGAAAGGGGATTTGCACAAAATACATTGAGTGCTTATTTATCCGATATTCAAAAGTACAAACAATTTTTTGAAAAAGATGAGCGCAAGCTTTTACCGCAGCAGATATCCCCCCTGCATGTACGAGAATTCTTGTATCAATTGGGAGAGTTAGGTTTGAGTGAAAAAACTCAAGCTAGAATTTTAGCATCCATTCGTTTGTTTCATCGCTATCTCTTTATTGAGGAATATACCTCTACTGACCCTGCTTCGGACATTGAAAGCCCAAAAATTCACCGCACTTTACCTGATATACTCTCTGTACAAGAGGTTGAGCAAATGCTTAATGCACTGCCTATACAATCTCCCCAGGATATTCGCAACCGCGCAATTATAGAAACCTTGTATTCCTGCGGCTTGCGCGTAAGCGAACTTATAAACCTTACTTTTGACCAACTCTTTTTAGAAATTGAATACCTCAAAGTAAAAGGCAAAGGTAATAAAGAACGTTTAGTCCCCATAGGGCAGTGGGCAATAGAGTGGATAGAACGCTATCTCAAAGAAGTCAGACAAAAACAAAAAGTTAAACTTTCAGCTCAAAACGTTGTTTTTTTGAACAAAAACGGGGGTAAGCTCACCCGAGTTATGGTTTTTTATATCATTAAAAAGGCTGCGCGGCTAGCAAACATTTCTAAAAATATCAGTCCGCATACGTTGAGGCATTCTTTTGCTACCCACTTGGTAGAAAATGGGGCAGACTTACGAATTGTACAAGACCTACTTGGGCATGCTTCTATTACAACAACGGAAATATATACCCACGTAGATACTTCATTTTTGCATCAAGAATATCAGAAGTATCACCCCAGAATGGCAAAACAGACCAAATAAAATAATTTTTTGGATATTTGAATTATGATTTTTTGTTTTGGGCGTGCCCTTTTGTGGGCAGAAGTGCAGTTAAACGCCTATAAAGCACGCATAAAAAATAAACACTAGAAGACAATCTATCTAAGAACAAAGTTTTATTCTACTTCAAACGTTTAGCAAGTATTAAAATGGGCTGATTGTGCTTATCCTTTGTAGCTATAAGATAATCTTCCATGCTGCCCACTTGAATGCCTAACTTTTGCGCTATTTGCTCAGGAGTATCAGAAAAGTTACGAGCTATAATGTTAAGGGTTTTTACTTTGCAGACTTGCTCAAATGTTTTCTTTCGGTAGGGTATGACTTGTTCTACCTGAAATACCCTGCCCATAAAAGTAGAATTGTACTTGTGCGAAGTGTATAAGTGAGAATTTGGCGCTATCTTTTGTAGTCCATAAAAAAGTGCCACAGACTTAAAAAGTCCAGCTTTTAGAATTGCTCTGCTTGGTTCGTATAAGTAAGCTTCAATACCTCCGCACCCTACCAGTGTCTCTCGCTCTGCCTTCAAGTTTCCTTCAAAAGTTTGAATAATTTCGTTGTCTATATCTACACAATAGATATGTTCGGAAGGCGCGCTGTCCTGCTTAATTAGATATAAAACTTCTTTAACTTCATTTTTTACAGCTAAAACATAAGTGCTAGTAATAGGTAAGCACTGCCAAACCGATGAAATATCCAAAAGTGGCGAAGTTTTAATAAGTATGTTTTTCGCTTTGGTTTTGAGTAAGTTCCAATAAGCTAAAACATCAGGTTCGCAATCAGACAAGTAGAATACTTTTTTACCTTGCGCACTTCGGCGAGCAGGATCTATGTATATCCAGTCATAATGCTGGTTAGACTGTTGCAAGAATTTTAATCCATCGGCGTTATGAGTTTGAATGTTCTTAATATGCAATACAGATAAATTGTGTCTAAAAATATCCACTAAATTTGAGCTTATTTCTACGTACGTAACAACCTCAAAACTATTAGACAAAAATAAACAGTCTATTCCAAAACCTCCTGTAATATCAATCAGCGTTTTACCTTTGCACAAAGAAGCTTTGTATCGGGCAGTAAATTCGCTGCTGCACTGTTCTAGTGAAATTTTTGAAGGATATTGTATGTATTTATGCGCATACAAAAAAGGTAATTTTGACTTTGCTACCTTTCTGCCTTCAATTTGTTGAACTAACCACTGCCAGTCATAGCCCTGTAAGCGGTGAATATATTTTTGCTTTTGTAGCGATAAATCAGCGGTGTTTTGGTGTTCATGTTCAAGAATAAAGTCGTATATGTCCATAATACACTAAGCACACAGGAATTACTTACTATTTTTTGTGGAATTATTTTTCCAGTTATTTAAGGTTCTTTCATCTACTTGAAGTATTTCTGCTGCTTTTTTACGACTACTATACGCTTTAATTGCCCACTCCTGCAAATGAAAATGAAAAGCTTCTTCTAACTCTTTCGCAGTTTTATTGTATTCAAAATGATATCCTGCATTAGGAATTTGAGTGGTATGAAAAGACTCATATTGCTGTTTAGCATATTCAAAAGCAGACTTAGCTTTAAGGTTTTTCTTTATTTCATCCTTAAAATCTAAATAGGTTTTGTAGTAAATGGCAATTTTTTGCAGGTCTCGGTAATTTCCAGGCAAGTCCAATTTTTTTAGCCAAGACAAAAATTCTTGATGCTTTGGGCATGGGATATTACTGAAGCCCATTTGCATCCAAACATTTTCCCAGTCTTTTTCTCTATCTTCAGGAGTTTCACGCAGGGCAGGTATACGTAAAATATGTTGGGCAATTCTATCGTAAAAATCGTAAAATAAGGTGTTTCTTAGTTCCTGTATGGGCTTATTCGTAGCAAATATCAACTTACATTTTATACGAGTTTCTTTATTTGAACCCAATTTTCTTACGTGCATAAATCCTTCTTCGTCTTTTTGAAGTGCTTTGAGTAATTTACTTTGCACACTCATGGAAAGGTGATGCACTTCATCTAAAAAGAATACGCCGTTATTAGCTTCTATTAACATTCCATTTTTACCGTTTTTCAGTCCTCCTGTGAAAGTTCCAGGTTCGTAGCCAAAAAGTTCACTTTCTGCCATGATATCATCGGCAAATGAAGCAGCATTTGCTTCAATGAAGGGCTGTATTTTGTGCCTTATAGCAAACTCTTTAATCAATTTAGATTTTCCTAATCCTCTTTCACCAATAATCAAAATACTAAAAGGTGTCCTGAAAAAAGTATCAAATAGATCGTTAATCAACTCTCTTTTTTCTGAACTAGTGTTTTCAATAATGGAGAACTTTTTTACCTCATACAGTAACTTTGTGGGATATTCTACCACATCAAAAGGTTTGAAACGCTCTTCACGCTCTACGGTTTTATTGTCATACGTTTTGATGAACCTATGTTTAGGAGGTAATTTGTCTAATTCAGAAAGCAAGTACCATACAGTTTGAGTTTCAGCGCTTCCCAAAGTGATGTTAATAATGTACTCAGTGTTATCTGTAAAATCCAAGTTTTTAGTTATGTACTTGGAAAGGTGTTCATATATCTGCTGTTCATTGCGTAAATCTTGAATAGGTAGCTCTACTTCCTTAAATTGATTTTGATGATATACATTTTTGAAATTCGTATCATTGAGTAACCACTGAATCTGGGTTTTTATACTGTAATGGTGGATATTTCTCCACAAAAATTCCAAAAACTTATCATAAAGCTCGGGATATTTGTTTTTTACATATTGTTTTTCAAGGTCAAGATTGTAGCAAATATCTTTGTTTTCATCGGAAATAAGGTCTTGAAATACAGGGATAAGTCCATTTTCTATGATAAGGTTGTCTTCTAAAATGCTTTTTTTATAGAAAAAACGGCGGGATTCTAGTCCATCAAAAGCAGGTTGGGGCGCTGTAAAGTAAATTATTTCATCAAATACAAACTTTTTGCATTTCTTACTTTTGGGATTATTGAACAAGTCCATAAGTTGCACTTGTTCAGCGTTTTTGAAGCGTATGTCTTTGGATAGTCCTTTCTGCCAAAATAAAGTTAAGATGTGCTTTAAATACACAATCCCATGGCGAGTATAATGCCAAGTAATATAAACTTTCTTTTCTTTCTTCATGATCAAAGCAGCTCTATTCAAAGATAGGAAGTTTTTTTCCTAAGCTACAAAAATATGCTTTTTTATTTTCAATGTAAAAAAATTAAATAGCTCAAAATCAATATACTTTTGGGAAATGAAAAAGAAGGGTACAATATCTGACATATTGTAAGGTAGAAAACATTATGTACCCAAACGTAGCAAACATTTCAGAGACTTTGGCAAAAATAGGATACCTGTATATTCCCAAAGTACCTGTTCAAAGCTTGGAAGAAATTCTAGACATGTTAGGTAGGGTGATATTCGTTACTGATGTGAAAGTTAAGCCCGAGAGTAAAGCGTTAGTAACTTCTGCCAAAGCCTTAAGATTTCACACTGACCACTCCCGAGCAAAATACATTCTCTGGTACTGTATAGAACAGTGTAGCCAAGGCGGTGAGACACTACTTTTAGATGCAAATGAAGTTTTTGAGCAGCTAGAAATAGAGCATCAAAATTCTTTGGCGAGAATACATTTGTACGAACATAAAGTTTTTGAAGATGATCCCGAATCTCACCCTTTAATTTTGTATCAAAATGGAAAACGCTTATTTTATTACTCCTTTTGGCTACTTAACGAAGAGGACAAAAATAATCCTGCCTTGATAGCCTTTGAGCAAGCTATTCAAAAAGCTAATCCTGTTCGATTCAAGTTACAGCCAAGTGATGTTTTAGTTATTGATAATCAAAGAATTTTACATGCCAGGACGCAAATTGGAGGAGATAGAAAACGTTGGCTAAAAAGATATTGGATTAGCTAAATACTTACAGCGTTGCCTTTAATTTCAATACATATATGGAAACAGCAGAGTTAATCTATCCTGCGCCTATCAGTGCGGCGCGCGTGGCATACCTTATTCAAAAAGGTATTGCCCCTGAGATTGCTTCAATTGACCTTGAAATGGTTAAAATGAAGCTGCAGGACCCCGAAGAAGGGGAAAATTGGACAAAAGAGCAATGCGAAAGTGCAGAGTTAGAGTACAAGCGTTACTTGCATCTCTGTAAAAAGTACGGTAAGGGAATGGTACCCAACCGAATCATGGACAAATTCTGGCACTATCACATTCTTGACACCCGCGCATACCACAAAGATTGCGAAAAAATATTCGGACACTACTTGCACCACTTCCCTTACTTCGGTATGCGGGGCGAACAAGATGCCGAAAACTTAAAACAAGCTTTCTGTCGTACCAAAGCGCTTTACTTTGAAACCTTCGGTGAGGATATGGCAAGGGATGCGAATACAGACTGTTGGCATGACTGTGAAGATCGTTGTTGGCATGCCTGTGCTGACTATAAGTAAGTAACACCGCTCAAACATGCACTTAAGCAGGTAGATTAAGCTCTACCTGCTTTTTTATTACTAAATTCCTGTCTATTTAACGCCCATTTCGTTTGCTTCCTGAATTTTTTTTCTAATTTTGCTATCTACAGTAACGTTAATTTCAATAGCTTTTTTAACTGTATTTAGTGCTTCTTCAAAGTTATGATTTTTTTTCTCTGCCAAAGCCTTGATTACAAGAGGATTTGAATCTTCGTTGTCAAAAGCGTATGCAGTTTCAGCATCTATAATTGCATTTTGGTATTTTTTAAGAATCATAAAATTCTCTGCTCTATTAACATAGTAAATAGGCTTATCGGGATATAGTTGGATAGCCATTGTAAAGTCATCTGCGGCTTTATCATACTCGCCCATGTCATAATAGCAAACTCCTCTGTAGTAATAAGCATTATGATTATTTTTGTTAATGCTTAGCACACGATTGAGGTCAAGCAAAGCAGCTTTGTAATTTTCTAACTCTACATAAGCCATAGCGCGGTAGTTATAAGGGAAAGTCATATTTGGAGAAAGTTGAATAGCTTTTTCATAATCTTTGAAAGCAAGCTTAGTTTGTCCCAAGCGCAAGTATGCGTCCCCTCTATCGCAGTATGCACCTGTGAATTTAGGATTTATTTTAATGGCTTGAGTTAAATCTTCAATTGCTTTTTCATAAGCTTCCATGCGAATGTAAGCAATTCCTCTGCGCCAATAGGCAAAATAAAAGTCAGGTTTAAGCTGAACGGCTTTGTCTAAATCCGCTAAAGCTTTTTGATATTCTTTTATCTCAATGTACAAGTCTGCACGATAAGCGTATGCTAAACTTAATCCTATTTCAGGTTTTTTGTTGATAAATGCCGTATAGTCATTGATTTGGTCGCGAATTTTTTTGGACTCTTTTAACCAAGCTTTACAAAAAATGGCATAATCACTTTCAGGATATTTTGTCCTTATTTGTTTGTAAATTTCTGTTAATTTTGTGCGAGGTAGTTTAACAGTAGCTGTGTCTATTATTCTGATGCTCTCTTCAAATAAGGCTTTCGCTTTATCCTGTGCGTATCCTTGTACAACAAATATCCCAACAAAAAGAAAAATTTTTCCCCATTTATATTCGTTCATAAAACAAAATTACGAAAAAGATGAACATTGAGGAACGGTACGAGAAAGTCCTATCTACGTTATCGGAGAAATATCCAGCAGCTCAAACCGAGTTGCAGTATCAAAATCCTTATCAATTGTTGGTAGCGGTTATTTTATCTGCTCAATGTACAGACAAAAGAGTAAATCAAGTTACGCCTGCTTTCTTCGCAGCTTTTCCTGATGCATATACTCTATCTCAACAAACCCCTGAAACTGTTCTTCCCTACATAAAAAGTATTTCTTATCCCAACAATAAAGCTAAGCATTTAGTCAACATGAGCAGAATACTTGTAGAGAAGCATCAAGGGAAGGTACCTATTTCATTTCAAGAGTTAGTAGCTTTACCTGGTGTAGGTCGTAAAACGGCGAATGTTATTTTATCTGTTTTATACGAACAACCTGCTATGGCAGTCGATACGCACGTGTTTAGAGTATCTAACCGAATTGGATTGGTAAAAGCTAAAAATGTTCTTCAAGCCGAGCGGCAGCTTGTTAAGTATATTCCGCAAGAAATGATACCTAAAGCGCACCATTGGCTTATTTTACATGGTAGGTATATCTGTACAGCCCGCAAGCCTAAATGTGAGCAGTGTTGCGTTAGTGCTTTTTGCGAATACTATTCTAATTTACAAACTACTGATTTGGAATAATTTTTAATTTTTTTTGGGCGTGCCCTTGTGGGCGTTTCGCTGCGCTCATGCCCACAAGGTCGGCGTGCTACGGGCTACGCTATCGCTTCGGTGCTACGCTTCGCTGCGCACCGTGCTGACGCACGCCCTTCGCATGCCTCACGCAAGAGATCTCTGAAAAAAATCGTTTCTCTGTAATTTATACAAAGTTTTAGCTTGTAAGTACTTGTACTTCAAGCTTAAACAAGGTAAAGACATGATTGCACAGGTCAATTGCGTGAGGGGCATGGAGCATGCCGTTAGGCAGTGCGAAGCGTAGCGAAGCACCGAAGCGAAGCGTAGTGCGGAATGCCCCGACCCTTGCGTCAGCAAGGGGCACGCCCAAAAAATTAAAAAATAATCATGGATAAACTACATCCTTTTTCTGTGGGCGCAAATGAGCATACCACTTGAAATCCTTCAAAATAGCATTCTCTTGGTTTATCTCTCTGGGGGGATAAAATACACCATCAGGTTGATTAAAAAACTTAATAGTGCTTGGGCGATTATCTTTGAAATAAAAATCGGCTTCGCTGCAAAGAATGTAATTCATGCCACTCAATGTATTATCTTCCTTAAAGACATAATACAAACTTTCACTATTGCCTGAAACTAACATGCGCTGTATTTTATTATCTTTAAGTTTGACTTGAATCAATCTTCCTTTGAGTTGATTGTACTTTGTGCTGTCCTCTTGCTGTATCATAAAACCTTTTTGCGTAACTGTGATTGAGTCTAGCTGCTTGTTTTTTATATAAGCCACTATACTTTTGCCTGTAATTTGAGTGTTCTCCGACCACAACACAGGGCTTTGGATAAAGTAAAAAACCGAATCATCTCTGCTATACAACAATGTGTCAGCAATAGCTTGAAAATCTTTTTTGTACAACTTAGCTCGGTGGTATGCGTAGATATACCGTTTTTTAGTGCTGTCTTGTTTGGCTAACAAAGTATCCGCTGTAATAAAAACGGTATCTTTTTCTACCTTGTAAAAAGTGTATGCTTTATTGGTAACATAGGTATATTTGTGAAAGTCATCTACTTTTGCATATTGACCAAAAATGTGGATAGTGCTGTCTTTGTTCAAAAGATGCACATTTTTGAAAGCTTCGCCTAAGTTGTCTAATTTAGAAAAATAAACCGAATCGCCTTTTAGAATGTAGTCTTTATCTTGCATTATCACTTTACCGTACAAGCTTCCTTTGCGTTGTGAGGTGTGGTACATTCCTTTTTGGCAAACAATATGACTGCTATCGTTAAAAATGCGAGTATGAGTGATGAAATAGGCTGTTTGAGTGTCTGTATTGTAGTCTAGTGCTTGTGTACTTACTTTGTAGTCTGGTGCGTATAGCTGTACGTCTTCTCTAAATTCAGCCCAATGAGTATCTGTGTTGTACGCAGCATATTTTGAGGTTAAGCTATCGTTGGCATTTATGATTTTACCTTTTTCAAAATATCTACCCGTGTGAGCATTGACATCATATTGAAGGTGAGAAGTATACAAGTATGTGCTGCCATCGTACAGAACTACATTTCCAAAAATGTCGGCTAGTTTTGTATTGGCGTCGTATTGGAGCTTATCTCCTGTGATGGTTACTTTTCCTGATAAAATCCGAATATTGCTGTGAGCTTCTACAAAATTTCTATCCACGTATTGATAAGCCGAATCGCAAAAGATAAAAGTTGTATCTTGATGCATGCGCACTTGTCCTAACAGCTTGCGTATGCTCTCTGTGGTTTTAATGAATTCTAATTTATCTGCATGGTCAATATGAACCTTGTTCGGAATATTGTCAGTCTTGTTTTGGGCTACTGAAAAGATTGCTGCTTTGGATAAAATAAGCGCTAGAAGAGAGTATTTCAAAATTTTGTCAAAGTCAAAAAAACTTGCCTGAAATGCTTTTTGAGTCATATAATTTATTTTAGCAAAGGTAGCTAAATTGATAAAAAGAAAAAAGCTGAGTGAATAAAGTCACTCAGCTGATAATTTTGAGAAGTAATTCTAAACTAATTCACTTTTTACTTTGCGCAAGCGAGATGCTATAGATAGGTCAAATTGTTTGTGTTCAGTTTGGATAATCAGCCCTGCGATTAAATTCGGGTCAATAGTGTGCTGAATGGAAATTGTGCCTGTTTTGTATATTTTTTGGCAGAGTGCTTCAATCTCTTTTATGTTTTGATCGCTTAACTCTGATGCAGAAACCACTTTTACTTCATGTATGTCTTTTATGCGATTGTACTCGTTTTTATACTCTGTATAAACGTAGGGTAAAATTTCATCTCTTGTATTTTTAGATAGTACTTCAAAAAACTTGATTACTAAGTCATGCACTTTGCCTTTGAATATCTCTTCTAGAACCTTTTTTTTCTTATCACTGTAAATGATTGGGTTAGCTAACATGACTGCAAGGTTTCTGTTGGCTTTGATAGTCTTATCTACAAAAGCTAAATCATCCAAGATGCGTTTTTCTATACCTTGTTCAAGAGCTACTTCTATTAAAGGTTTTACATAGCGTTGTGCGACACGTGCTAATGACATAAACTTCTCCCTCCTTTAATTAAGGTTAATTTGTTTGAGATACTCTGATGCAATAGCTTGTTGTTCTGCGGGATTTTCAAACTTTTTGCGAATAATTTTCTCTGCAATTTCTACAGAAAGGACGGCGACTTGATGTTTAACTTGTTGTAGGGCTGCGTTTTTTTCTGTTTCTATTACCTCTCTAGCTTTTTGTATCATTCTATCAGCTTCTACTTTAGCATTTTGGCGAGCTTCCTCAATGATGCTTTCTTTCATTTCACGAGCTTCTTTGAGAATTCTTTCTCTTTCTAATTTTGCTTCGTTCAAAAGTTTTTCGTTATCTGCTTTGAGTTTGGCTATTTCTTGGCGAGCTTTTTCAGCTTCTTGTAAAGCATTTGCAATACTTTCTTCACGTTTAGCTAAGGCTTCCGTAATGGGTTTCCAAGCTAATTTTCTCAACAAAAGAAAAAATATCAAGAAGATGACTACACTCCATATAAAAAGACCTGGTTCAGGAGTGATAAGTGGATTAGTTTCTAACAGCATAATTCTAAGCTTTGTTAGGCGGGCAAAATAATATGTTTTTTGCGAACTTGTCAAATTTATATCAAATAATGGCTTGATAATCAATTATTTACTTTCATGCAGTAGAATTAACCGTTCATGTAAAAATAATAACCGTTCATGTATTATTTTTGACAGTTCAGGCAGTAATCTAATCAGTAGCTATAAAGTTTGTATATTTTTGTATAGTCAAAATAGGATGAAAGTCAAAGTATATAACTTTGCTTTATGAAAGTTTTAATTGTAGATGACCTTCATCCTATTTTGATGGACGTTCTTTCTCATCATGGGTTTGTTTGCAAGTATGTGCCAAACATGTCATATCAAGCGCTGCTTTGTGAAATATCTGAGTATGAGGGTATAGTTATGCGTAGCCACACTCCTATTGATAAGGCTGTATTAAATAAGGCAGTGAATTTGAAGTTTATTGCCAAAGTAGGTTCAGGCATAGACAACATTGATGAAGCCGAATGCAGAAAGCGAAACATACACATTATTAATGCTCCTGAAGGGAATAGGGATGCAGTAGCGGAATTTACGGTAGGGGTTTTACTTAGCCTAGCTCGAAATATATGCACGGCTAACGAAGAAGTAAAACGGTTAGAATGGAATAGAGAATTGAACAGAGGTTTTGAACTTAAAGGCAAAACGATTGGGATTATAGGTTATGGGAATGTAGGATACGCACTTTCTCAACGTTTGCACGGCTTTGAGATGAGAATACTAGCGTATGACAAGTATAAAACATACTTTTCTAATCGGTATGTAAAGGAAGCTACTTTAGAAGAGTTATACGAGCAAGCTGACATTATTACTTTTCACGTTCCTTTGACACCTGAAACTGAAGGTTGGATAAATTTAGAGTGGTTAATGCGCTTCAAAAAAAGCATAGTGTTACTCAATATGGCACGAGGAAAGATAGCTGTTTTAGAGGATTTGTTGAAAGGTTTAGAGATAGGAAAAATTGCTGCGTTAGGCTTGGATGTGCTACCGAATGAAGAGTTTTCTACTTATACTCAAAGAGAAAAAGAGATTTTACAGAGAATTGCAGCTTTTCCAAATGTTATTCTTACGCCACATATTGCAGGTTGGTCGTATACTTCTAAAGTTAAGCTTTCAGAGGTGCTTGCATATAAAATTTTGAAAATCAAGTCGCTTCAAAGTTAGAAAGTACCTCCTGTTAAAAAAAATTAAACAAAAATTATGCGAATAAACAGTTTATTTGTATTTTAGCCCTCTCAATCAATTCAAGCTTTAACCTCTATGAATAGGTACGTAAAAACCACGTTCTTATGGTTTGTAGCTATACTCACATCAGTAATATCAGTACCGCGTGTATACGCACAGGGTGGTGTGGGTAAGCTCAAAGGAGTGCTTAAAGATGCTAAAACGAAAGAAGGTCTGCCCTTTGTAAGTATTATTGTTGAACAGGGGGGAATACAAAAAGGAGGTACAACTACTGATATTGAAGGAAACTATGAAATCACACCTTTGATGCCCGGTGAGTACACACTCAAAGCGGTTTTTGTAGGATATAAAAGTATTGAAGCGACAAAAATTCAAATTGCACCTGCTAAAACTACATTTTTGAACTTAGAAATGGAACCTGATGACGGCGTTACTACTCAAACTGTAGTTGTTGAAACTGAAGCACCTATTATTGAAAAAGACAAAACCTCTTTAGGTGGAACACTTTCAAGAGAACAGATTATAAACCTACCTACTCGTAACATTGCTGACGCAGCAGGATTAGCAGGAGGTACTTTTCAACGCGATGATGGTAAGGGATTGAATATTGCAGGGCAGCGTTCTACAGGTTCTGTATTTTTTATTGATGGTATGAAAGTAGTGGGTTCAATTAACCTTCCTCAACAAGCAATAGGTAGCTTGAATATCATCACAGGTGGGGTTCCTGCTATGTATGGGGATGCAGTAGGAGGTGTAATTAACATTACTACTCGGGGTGCTGCGCAAGAATTCAGTGTAACGGGTGAAGCAGTAACCTCAAAGTTTCTTGACCCTTATAACTACAATCTTGGAGGGCTTACATTTATTGGTCCCCTTCTCAAAACAACAGCAAAAGATAAAAACGGAGAACCTATCCGCTCTGCAACAGATACTACTCAGTATTTGAAAAAAACTGTTTTAGGATACATGCTTGCGGCTGAAATAGAGTACCAAAAAGATCGTTTTCCTTCTCGTGTACCTATTTGGCAAGTCAAAGAAGAAAAACTTAATGAAATTAGAGAAAGACCATACAGATACAATGATGACAAGTCTGCATTACTTTACAATGCAGAGTTTCTGACCAAAAATGACATGTACACTCAAAAATTCAAACCCAATAACAGGGCACTTCGCTACACTATCAATGGAAAATTAGACTATCAGCCCACGGAATTCATAAATATTACCGCAGGTGCTAACTACGACTATACCCGTGACCAATTATGGCAAGCTACTAGAAGCTTGTTTGCATCAGAAGCTAATCGTATTAGCAATAGGTACACTTATCGCGGATTTGTACGCTTTACACAACGCTTTGCTGATGCTCCTCCTGATTCAACTACGAAAAATAGAGCAGGAAAATATGTAGATAAACGCTTGAAAAATGTTTATTATCAAGTACAATTAGACTATACCGCTAGCCAAGAGAGGCAATATGACCCTCGCCATAAATACAGACTATTTGACTACGGTTATGTAGGTAAATTTGAACAAAAATTCAGACCTATTTATGCTTACAATACTGACTACTTCTTTAGCGAACATCCTTTCAATGATACTCTATCTTTCACTGCATTTTATGATAACGTAGGTTATACATTCACTAACCCTGTCTTTACGCCTGGTACTCAAAACCCTTATTTGGTTAAGTATACGCAATTAGCTTACCAATTAGAGAAAGATAGGGGGGATAGTATTTACACTTTAGCTGAACTTGCTGCATTAAGAGGTTTGCGTAATGGTGATTTTCCACAAAATATTTATGGCTTGTATTCTCCCCCTGGGACTGTGCATAATTTAGCTCGTTATGTGGATGACCGTCAACTTCGCTTTACTGCTATGGGTTCTGGTGAATACAGGGGACACAACATAACCGCAGGTTTAGAATTAGAGCAAAGAAATCAATCTTTCTGGGCTATTTCGCCTGTGGGATTGTGGAGTTTGATGCGGCAAAAAGCTAATGCTCACCTACAAAGACCTGATTCTTCTTCTATTGAGTTGGTTAGAGATGCTAACGGTGTATGGACAGGATATGTAAATCATAAACCTCTATATAACGCTGCAGCTCAAACGGATTTTGATAAGAAACTTCGTCAAAAACTTGGTATGCCTATCAATAGCACAGAGTGGATTAACACAGACGCACTTGACCCTTCATTCTACTCTTTGGATTTATTCACTACAAATGAGCTACTTAACAATGGTAACAACTTTATCACTTACTACGGATACGACCATCTTGGCAGGAGATACAGGGGCAAACAACCTACTTTCTCAGACTTTTTCAAAGATACTGTCAATAGACCTATCTCTGCTTTTCGTCCTATTTACATTGCAGGATTTATACAGGATAAATTTGAAATTAACAACTTAATTATGAACGTAGGTTTGCGCGTTGATCGTTTTGATGCTAACCAAAAAGTCCTTAAAAACCCATTTGTACTTTACGAATACTATACCGCAGGCGAAGTTCGCGCAATGAATAACCCTGCTTTGGTAGTTCCTGATAATGTAAAAGATGATTGGACAGTTTATATAAACAATCCTACTAACCCTACTGCAATTGTAGGTTTCAGTGACCCTAAGTCTCATCCTGTATATCCTAAATTCTATGATGCAAACGGCGTTGAAAAACTGCCCAACCTGATATTTGGTACTAACGGTAGAGCATATCCTTATCTCAAAAATGGTGATAAACTTACCGAAGGCGCTTTTGTAGACTATAAACCACAAGTTAATATCATGCCTCGTTTAGCTTTCTCTTTCCCTATTACAGAACAAGCGGTATTCTTTGCGCACTATGATGTACTTACTCAACGCCCTGCATCAACAAACTTGATTATCTCACCTTTGGCTACCACTCCAGTAGATTATTTGTATTTAGTAGCTAATGCAACTCAATCTATTAATAACCCTAATCTTCGTGCAGACAGAACTATAGATTATGCTTTAGGTTTCAAGACTGCCCTCAATAAGAAAATGGCACTAACTATCAACGGTTACTACCGCGAATTACGTGACCAAATAAACATTGTCAATAGATCCTACGCTTATCCTATCAACTACACTACTTATGAAAATATAGACTTTGGTACAGTTAAAGGTTTTACTTTTGAGTACGAAAAACGTCCAGGGGAAAATTCTAATCTTCAACTTAATGTAATTTACACTTTACAGTTTGCGGATGGAACAGGTTCAAATGACCGTTCTGCGGCAAGCTTAGTTAACAGCGGCCAACCTAATTTACGCACACCTCTCCCTCTTGACTTTGACCAACGCCACGCTCTAGTAGTAACTGCAGACTACCGCTATGGTAGAGGTGAATTCTACAACGGACCAGAAAAATTACGTAAAGTACTTCAAGACTTTGGAGTTAACTTAACTCTTCGTGCAGGTTCAGGTACACCTTACAGTAGAATTCTTTTCCCTATTCGTACGGTAGATGCTAGTGCTGTTCAACGTACCACACTTGTAGGCAATCCAAACAGTGCTAGAATGCCTGCAAACTTCCGTGCTAATGTGCGTATAGACAAAGACTTCCAGATCAAAGTTGGGGGAGGTGAAAAAGGTAGCAAAACTTTGAACTTGAATGTATATCTTCAAATTCAAAATGTACTTAACAACAAAAATATCCAAAGTGTGTATCAGTTCACAGGGCAGCCCGATGATGATGGTTATCTCAACCATGCTGTGGCACAGACTTTCTTGCAACAACAAACTAATGCTGCATCTTACAGAGATTTGTACTCTATTCGAGTAAATCATCCCGATAACTACGGGCTTCCTCGTAGAACTCGCTTAGGAGTGATTATCTCATTCTAGTTGTAAATAACTTTTGTTAAACCTTAAAATTGAAGATGTATATGAATAAATCGTTGATATATCTTAACTGCTCAAAGGTGTTAATCTTAGCAGTGCTTTTGCTGATAAGCGGAAGCATAGTAGCTAGAGAAAATATTGGTGAGCGAGGAAAAACAAGTAAGAACCAGCGCACCTCAGGTGGATGCGCTGCGCCTACCTCCTTTGCTCAGTTGGACATAAATAATGTGCGTACTACACTGATGAATGGGGGTGACATGTGGTGGGACTTAGTGGGTAACCCAAGATATGAAGTACCTAAAAATAATACCCCTGGTGCAACTCCTAAACATGCTTTATTTGCAGGTGCTATCTGGATTGGTGGATACGATGGGGGAGGACAATTACGCCTTGCTGCCCAAACGTATCGCCAAACAGGTACAGACTTCTATCCTGGTCCGTTAGATGCTTCTGCTGAAATAGATCCCGCTACCTGTTTAAAGTATGATAGGCATTATACTGTCTTTAAATCTGAAATTGATGCTTTTATCAATGCTTATCAAACAGGTGCTCTGGCATCAGGTGCGTTTGCTATCCCTAAAAACATACTAGACTGGCCCGCCAAGAAAAACTTATCTGACCCTGATCTTGCACCTTTCGAAGATGTGGACGGAAACGGAGTCTACGACCCTAACTCAGGCGACTACCCCTTGATATTTGGTGACCAAGCAATTTGGTGGGTATACAATGACAAAGGTAATATCCACAGCGAAACTAGTGCAGAACCTATTGGTATTGAAATTCAAACCATGGCTTTTGCTTTCGTTACAAATGATGAAATGAACAATGCTACCTTCTATAAAAGTAAAATCATTAACAAATCTACTAATACCCTTAACCAGACTTACATTGGTCAGTGGGTAGACCCTGACTTGGGTAACTATGCTGATGACTATGTGGGCTGTGACACATTACTTGGCTTAGGCTTCTGTTATAATGGAGATGGTCTTGACGAAGGGGTATCGGGATATGGAAACTCTCTTCCAGCTATAGGGATAGACTTTTTTGAAGGTCCTATTGCAGACCCTGGTGATGGTATAGACAATGACAAGGATGGTACTATTGACGAACCAGGTGAGAAAATTATCATGAGCAAGTTTGTCTATTACAATAATGACTTTACTCCTTATGGCAACCCCAGTGCAGCTCAGCATTTCTATGGTTACCTTGATGGTAAATGGAAGGATGGAAATCCTATCGTAGATGATGGAAAAGATGGTGTTGCATCTACTACCCCAAATGCGTATACACCTAAGCCCACTAACTACATGTTTCCAGGAGGTTTATGTGGTGGTAACTTAGGCTGGACCGAAGCTAATGCTGGTAACAATCCTGCCGACAGACGCTTTATACAATCCGCAGGTAAGTTTACACTTCAACCTGGTGCTGTAAACTACGTTACCATAGGTGCTGTGTTTGCACAAGGTACTACTTTGGGTAGCAACACAGATGCAATATGTAACCTTATTAAAGCAGATAAAAAAGCCCAAGCTCTTTTCGATAATAACTTTAAACGTGTGTCTGGACCTGACGCACCCGTGGTTACCGCAGTAGAACTCGACCGTACCATCATTTTGAACTGGGACAATCCTATTAACTCTAATAATTATCAAGAAAAATATGAACAAAAAGACCCTGAGTTAGTTATTGCAGGCGCTCCTGATACAACTTACAATTTTGAAGGTTACCTTATTTATCAACTCAAAGATGCTACTGTAAGTATTTCAGATTTAAGAGATCCTAACAAAGCTCGCCTAATTGGACAATGTGATGTTAAAAATGGAGTTACTTCTATTATTAACACAACTGTTGATCCTGTTTTAGGTCCTGTCAATACTTTGATGGTAGCTAATGTACCTGATGTAAGTGACAAAGGTACCTTCAAAACTTTCAAAGTTACCACTGACCAATTTGCTATCGGAGATAACCGCTTAATTAACAACAAGCACTACTACTTTATGGTAGTGGCTTATGCCTACAATGCTTATGCAGTGTCCGAAAAATTCAAACAAAGTGATAATGCCAAAGTGGTGGTAGCAATGCCTCACTTGACTATGCCCGAAGAGAATGGTATGATATTAAATGCTGAATATGGCGAAATGCTTCCTATCACTCGTGTAAGAGGAACAGGAAACGGTGGGTTTAATATTCAGCTAGATGAGGCTACTATCAATGAAATTTTGGCAAAAAATGCACTTGAAGAACTCACCTACAAAAAAGGCTATGGACCTATCCAAGTACGCGTAATTGATCCTAAAAAGGTAAAAGAGTTAGACTATCAACTTGTCATTCCACCCCAACTAGATCGCTGGTTTTTGATTGATAGAAATACAAAAGATAGTATTTATTATTCAGGTAACTCAGGACCTTTCAATGCTATTACTTTAACCAGTGATGGAACTACTAACCGCGTGTATGTATTTGGTGCATCAGGAAATATTTCTCGCAGCTTCTCACCAACAGTAGGTAACATGAATATGCAGCAAGTAAGAAGGATATCCTCTTTCAACATAAATGCTGCTGATGCTATAAATGTTGCAACAAATAACCGAGATATCATATTAGGAGTAGGGGATAGAGGCAACTTAATATACGCTTATGATAGCACTGCTACTGCCAACAGTTTATTCAAAACTTCAAAGCTAGCTACTTCAACAGGTGAAAAATCAGATAAGCTAACTGCAGTAGCTATTTCAGGCGACTATAATGGCACACTGCAAAATGTACTTATAGTAGGAGTAGCTAAAAATACTGCGGGGCAGACAGTTACCAACCTATACTCTATGAGACTTCATGCTAATACTATTGTTAAGAATAGGCCTAGTTGGAACGCTTTATCTATCGGTAGTATCATTAGCGAGGAGTATGTAGCTGCTGAGTATGTCCCTGTATCTAGTTCTGGCAACCCAACTGCTTGGATTGGTGGAACTGCTAGTGGAGTACCTAAAATAAAATGGGCAGATAACTCAGTATTTGCTACCAGCTCGCCTTCTTCTACTTGGAACGACGCTGTATTGCCCGCAGGTCTAACAGGTACTATCAAAGCAATTTACATGAAAAATAGCACAAATGGATATGCAGTTGGTACTAACGGTATATTCTTGACCACTACGGATGGGGGCAAAAACTGGACTAACAGTGCTTCTGCATTACCCAACTTGAACAACATAACTCTCAACGCTATTCACTTCAATGGTACTACAGGTTTGATAGTTGGAGATAAAGGTAAGGTTTACTTCACAACAGATGATGGTGCTACTTGGAACGAAGACCGTTCTTTACAAAACAAATCTGTAGCTTTCCAATCTGACCTCAGAGCTTGTTTGCTAGTTACTTCAGGGGCATCCGCGCGCGGGGTAATTGTAGGTACATTCAATAGTGTATTCACTTTTGATAACGCCTTACCTAATCACCAAAAAGTAACTCTTGTGCCTAGTGGTCAAACGAATGATGGTGGTGAAGAGATATTAGAGGAATATGGGTTAGGTATAAAAGTTGTCTTTGCTGGTAGTCCAGGTCAATATAAGCCTGTGAACATCACAGAACTGGGTAATGGAAATCAAAATAACAATTGTGTGATGTTGTTCAAAGATAATACTAAAAAATGGCTTACAGGTTTAGCGAGCATTGATAACTACTATAGAGAATGGATTGTTAGTAGTAAGGCTAAATACACTTCAATATCTGGACCCGGAGGTATGGGTGATAACGACTATGTAGGTAAAGATATAGACCATGACGGTTACTTCAGCAAGATTCTTGGCGGAACTTGGGCGCCACTTCGCTTAACAAAAGGTCCTGGAGTTTACCAACCTTTCAGTAGTGCTGTAACTGCTAATATTACTGATGGGCCCTTCCCTTCACCTACGACTCTGCGGCGCAAAAATGACATCACGGTATCTATCTCTGCTGCCCAAATTACGCTTGCACAAGATGGAGGTATTCCTACCGCTGCTAATGAACTTGCCATTACAGCCCAGTATAATGGAAACAAAACATGGTACAATGGGAATGTGCTTCCCAACGTAGATATTGTCATTACCAGCGATGTAACTAAGTGGTCTAAATGCTTAGTCGTAGAAAGTACCACAGAAGTAGACTATTTACCTGCAGACCTACCCAGAACTATTGAACGTCCATTCTTGTACAAACAGCGCCCAAGCAAAATTTTATCAGGCGGTAAGCTAGTAACAACTTCCGATCCTACAGATGTAGGTTTCAGCTACTTCCCAGGCTATGCAATTGATGTGCTCACTGGAGAAAGATTAAATATATTCTTTGCCGAAGCCTCTCGATTTGGAGCGCAAAATGGTGATGACATGATTTGGAATCCAACTCCTGATGATGGCTTTCATATTGTAAACCAAGCACCTTCAGGTGTCCCTACTATGGGTGGTAAGCACTATATCTACGTAACCAACAGCCGTTATGACTCTTGTAAAACTATTAAACGTGCTATGGACTCACTAATCTACCACCTTGATGTAGCAAATAGTCCCATTACGGTTTGCTCTCGTTGGTTAGGTAGAGCATACGCATCAGTAGCTTGGGTAGGAATTCCTACTTTAGTTAAAGGGCGCCAACTCTTAGAAACTGATGTTATTATCAGATTACGCACTGATCGTAGATTTGACTCTTTTAATCCTCTTCGTACTGGTACTAACGACTCTCTTAACTTAAACTACCCTATCTTTAACTTCTCTACCAAAGGCTTTGCTACCATTACAGGAGATAAAAACACTGCAAAAAGTGCTCTCGACTTAATTCGTATCGTTCCCAATCCATACTTGGCATATTCAGCTTATGAGCAATCTCAAATAGACACCCGCGTACGAATCACGAATTTACCTCAAAAGGTCAAAATAAAAATCTTTACTCTGTCAGGGCATCTAGTTAGGGTATTAGATAAAGATGATCCATCCACAACGATAGATTGGGATCTGCGAAATACCGCAGGTGTGCCTGTGGCGAGCGGCGTGTATATATTCCATATTGATGCCCCTGGTATAGGTGAAAAAGTGCTGAAATGGTTCGGAGTAATGCGTCCAACCGACCTAGACTCGTTCTAATATCTATACACAAGTTACATGCGCCTTTGAATGGGTGCGTGTAACTTGTGTTTTGGTTCTTTTTCTATTAAATAGTTCAATCTTATTTAAGGAAAACAAATATGAAATTATATCGTATAACTTACCTTATCTTTATCGGACTACTTTTATCAAAACAGGGAACAGCAGGTAACCCTGACCGTATTGGTCAAGCAGGAGCCACAGAACTGCTTATCAATCCTTGGGCAAGAAGTGCAGGCTGGAACGCACTCAATACAGCTAGCATCAGAGGCGTAGAAGCATTGACAAATAACTGTGCAGGTATCACCCATTTAAACAACAAAACTGAACTCCAATTCTCTCGCACAAATTGGCTAGTAGGTACAGATATAAAAATCAATGCTTTTGGTTACGGGCAAAGAATTGGCGAAGACAACTTTATTGGAATCTCTGTAACTTCCTTTGACTTAGGAGAATTCATTCGTACTACAGTAGACAACCCTGAAGGTATAGGAACTTTCTCTCCTCAGTTGCTAAATGTAGGTGCTACTTATGGTAGAAAATTCACCCAAAATATTTTCGGAGCAATGACCATACGCGTAATTTCTGAGTCTATTACCGACGTTAGTGCCATTGGTGTTGCAGTAGATGCAGGTATACATTATTGGACAGGTAGAGATAGTGCCTTCAAATTTGGGGTTACCCTTAAAAACATAGGTCCCGCTATGCAATTTAGAGGTAATGGACTAGCTGTCAAAACTACATTGAACACAGCTACTAACTCCACTACTTATGCGCTTACCGTAAGTCATCGCTCTCAATCTTTTGAACTTCCCCTGCAATTGATGATAGGTGCATCTTATGATTTTCGTTTTGCTCAAAACTTTCGTACCACAGTGGCTGCCAACTACACTTCTAACTCTTTCTACTATGACCAAATGGGCTTAGGCACTGAAATTGCCTACAATGAAATGTTTATGATCCGTGCAGGTTTTAATTATGAAAAGCATATTTTTGACAAAGAAAAAAGACTCAATGCACATACAGGGTTAGCGCTTGGCGCTACCGTAGAACTTCCCTTTGGTAAAGAAAAGAAAAACTCTTTTGGAGTTGATTATTCTTACCGTACCACTAATCCTTTCAACGGTACGCATGCTATCGGTGTTCGCTTGAATATCTAAAACTAACTCAACTTCATTGGGCAGCTAATCGGCAATAGATTAGCTGCTTTTTTATTTTCCTTTCAAGCAGTTTTTTAATAAACGCAAAAATTTTTATTTTTGAGCATGAAAACAACCTTCCAATATCTTGGACATTCCTGCTTTTTATTAACAACTAACGGGCAAAAAGTTCTAGTTGACCCTTTCATTTCTGGAAATCCTTTGCCCGATGCACAAAAAATAGATATCAAGTCTATCATGCCTAACTTCATTCTTATTTCACATGGGCACGCAGACCATATTGCTGATGCCGTAACTATTGCGCAACAGTCTGGCGCTACTTGTATATGCAGTTGGGAAATACACGAATGGCTACAAAAACAAGGAGTTACAAACACACACCCTATGAACACAGGCGGATTTTGGAACTTTGCTTTTGGTAAAGTACAAGCCGTAGTAGCGCATCATAGTTCAGGGCTACCTGATGGTACCTATGGCGGTAATCCTATGGGCTTTGTCTTAAATTTATCCGATATTACCTTGTACTATTCAGGCGATACTGCTCTAACCTTAGACATGCAACTGATACCTAAAAGACATAAAGTTGATGTAGCCGTGTTGCCCATAGGAAGCAATTTTACTATGGATATAGACGATGCTTTGACCGCAGCTCAATTTGTGCAAACTAAAAAAGTAATTCCTGTGCATTACGATACTTTTGGATTCATAGTAGTGGACAAAGAAGAATGTGCTATAAAAGCTAAAAATGCAGGTATAGAGCTTATCTTTGTCAAAATAGGAGAAACCATTACTTTGAGTTAATTGCCGATAACAGACATACTTATTTTAAGCTTAGCCGCTCTTGGAGCGGCTACATTGTCTGCGGTAGCAGGCTTTGGCGGAGCTTTGATTCTTTTACCTATTTTGAGTGCTTTGTTAGGTGTCAAGGTTGCAATTCCTGTACTTACCGTAGCACAATTTTTAGGAAATGCTTCACGAGTGTGGTTAGGTAGAAAAGAGCTTTGTTGGAAACCTATTGTATATTTTTTGATTACGGCTGTTCCGCTTAGCCTTTTAGGTAGCTATACCTTTGTAAAAGCTGATGTAGCTTGGATCAAAAAGTTTGTAGGGATGATGCTTATAGCTGTGGCAGTATATCGTAGGTTATACAAGCCTGTGATGCGATTTTCTAATAAAATAATGTGGATTGGAGGGGCATTGACAGGTTTTATATCGGGCTTAGTTGGGAGTGCGGGTCCTCTTGGGGCGGCTTTTTTCTTAACCTTAAATCTAACAAAATCTGCTTATGTAGCCAGTGAGGCTTTTACGGCGTTAGTTATGCATGCTGTAAAAACTTTGGCTTATCAAAAGTGGATGGATATAGGCAAAAATGAGCTTTACCTTGGGCTTTTTTTGGGCTTGATTATGATTTTAGGTAGTTGGATAGGCAAGAGGATATTAGAAAGATTAAATGTGAAGTATTTTACTTTTGTGGTTGAGCTTTTGTTGATAGCATCGGGCATAAAATTTATTGTTCAGTAGTTGGTTGATATGTTTTGTTGTGTTGTTAGATTTTTATTTTCAGTGAAGGAATAGTTAATTTTTTGGGCGTGTCCTTGTGGGCGTTTCGCTTCGCTCATGCCCACAAGGTCGGCGTGCTGCGGGCTACGCTTTCGCTTCGGTGCTACGCTTCGCTCCGCACCGTGCTAACGCACGCCCTTCGCATGCCTCACGCAAGGGATCTCTGAAAAAGCCATTTCTCTGTAACTTATGCAAGGTTTTAGCTTGTAAGTACTTGTACTTCAAGCTTAAACAAGGTAAAGACATAATTGCTTATGTTATCCGCGTGAGGGGCATGGAGCATGCCGTTAGGCAGTGCGCAGCGTTAGCGAAGCACCGTAGCGAAGCGCAGTGCGGAATGCCCCGACCCTTGCGTCAGCAAGGGGCACGCCCAAAATAAACCTGCTTTCAAAATATCAATATCTAATTTGCAGAATCATCAAAGCACAAAATACAAACTAAGCAATAAACAACATCAAAAGCCCATATTTAACAACCTCTAATTAAAATAGTACTTGTAATATCGTTTGACTTTTGGCCGCTTTTTGCCATAGTCTATGCTTTTTTCACGAATTAAGCCATTTGGAAAATACGTGTAAGTAATAGTTTTTTTATTATCCTTCAATTCTTTAAGGTAGCCTCTGCGGTCGTAGGTCAGAGTCGCCTTGTATTTATTTTTGGTCTTATCTTCCAAGTTTCGAGCTTCTATACCTATTAACTTATGTGTCTTTTTGTGGTAAAAATACCTAAACTCAACCTTTGGAATAGGCGGAGCATCATACTGATCTTCTTCTTGATAGACCTTGATAATCTTACCATAATCATCGTATGTAATCGTGTAAAGCATACCTTTATCAAAATCATCTTTGTACTCTTGATAGCGCTGCAAACGAACCTTCACCTTATTATTCTCTAAATAAGTAAAAGTAATTTTCTGTAAAAATTCTGTTTCTATCTGCTCAATCAGAGTTTGACCGTTAATTTTAGTATACTTGAACTGAAAAGGCGCTTGTACAGATTGATACGCAATCAAATTTCCACGGTCTAAATGCCATGTTTCTATAATACCTTGAACCGAATCTGTATTTTTAAGTACATTCACTTCTACCTTTTTAACATCTAATTTTTTGAGTAATTTTTTTTGTAGTTGATAATCTGAATCAGGAAAGATGAAGTAGTCTGCCACAGTTTGTGAACTTACAAAATGTACGCTTATCAATACATTTAATGCTAACAGTACCCACTTCAATCTATCCATATTTACAAAATTACGCATTTTTATTTTGGATAAAGGAAGTAGCCCCGTCTGATGAAGAGTATAAAGGTTTTCCTATCCATTTATAGATAGCACTTTTGTAGTAGCTTGTATCTAAGATGTTTGCATCTGTGGTGGCAAGGTAAGTGATAATGATACTTACAGGTAGTAAGATATACACGCCCAACCAAGCACCATGTACAGCGGCTATTTCTTGTTTGAGTGCCATTTTTCTACCCCACTCTGAAATAATCCAATACAAAATAAAAAACACCGTAGAAACTACCGTTGGCAGCCCTAACCCCCCTTTACGAATAATAGAACCTAGCGGAGCGCCAATTCCCATGAAAATGATACATATAATAGGTAACGCAAATTTTTGATGATACTCTAACTCCGCCTTAATTTTTCTTTTCTGACTTTCTATCAAATCGTTCCTGTATCCAATCAAGTAATCCCTATGCCCCTGTGCTTGGTTGAAAGCATTCCGATAAATTAAATTTTGCTTATCTTTAGCAAACCATTCAATCACTGGTTTTGCAGCCCAATCAGGATTGAACGAGGTATTTTGCTTTTTGAGCGAACTATCGTAGTGGAAGTAAGGTTTGAAATACTCTTTTGCATTGTGTATCATTTTAGCTATTTCAACTTGCAAAGAGTCTTGCATGCGTACTAACTGCTTTGTATTTTTCATTTTTTCTGAATACAAGAATAATTTTTTATCGGTTCGGTTAAGTTGTAAAGAGGAGATATCAAATAAAGTAGTGTATTTGCGAAAATACGTTGTAGCATGTGGAAAGTTTTTAGCTTTATTAGGTTCAGGTAGAAGTTCTTCGTGCAGCCAGCCATCGTACAGTGTCATTACTAAGTAGTTTTTATCTCGGGTAAATTGCATTTTACCTTGCTTAGCCACGATAATTTTGTTTGCGCCTAAGTTAGAGGTATGGTCGTAGATTAACACATCTGTCAGGGTATTTGTAGCGTTATCTACCTTTTTTGCTTGTATGCTTACATCTTTAATACCGTTATAGAAAACGCCTGAAGTCAATTGAAAAGCAGGTTTAGCTTGGGTAATGTCGTAAAGCAAGCTATAAAAATTCAAGTTTGCTTTGGGTATAACCAAATTCGCATAAAAAAATAGCCCTACGGCTAAAAGAAGATCGGCGATGAGTAAGGGCATCATAATTCGGGGCAGGCTGATACCTGCGGATTTCATGGCTACCAATTCGTAATGTTCGCCCAAGTTGCCAAAGGTCATTAAAGAAGAAAGTAAAATAGCCATAGGTAGGGCGTACAACACGAAAGGAACTATGGCATAACCAAGTAGTTCTAAAATTACTTCTGTGGCTAAGCCTTTGCCAACAAAATCATCCAAGTATTTCATTACAAACTGCAGCATCAGCACAAACAGGGCAATAAAAAAGGTAACAAAAAAAGGACCCACAAAAGAACGCAGTACTAATAAATGTAAGCTTTTGAACATGAAGCAAAAATACAATTTTATTTACGTTTTGGGCGTGCCCTTGTGGGCGTTTGCCCACAAGGTCGGCGTGCTGCGGGCTACGCTAACGCTTCGGTGCTACGCTTCGCTCCGCACTGGGCTAACGCCCACCCTCCGCATGCCTCACGCAAA
>JANWVW010000009.1 GCA_025056095.1 Bacteroidia bacterium | reverse complement strand
CGTTAGCGTAGCCCGCAGCACGCCGACCTTGCCCGCATGAGCGTTAGCGAAACGCGGGCAAGGGCACGCCCAAAAATATAAACACTATTTTTGTAAAAAATAGAAATTAACTAATTTTGCAATCGTGAAGAAAAACATGTTTAATAAGCTATTTACCTTTAACCCTCTAGTACTATTTTGGATTCCTATATTTTTTGCCGCCTGTGGAAAAAAAGCAAAACAATGGGAACTCAAACTCATTCAAATGTGCGAGGATAAAAAAATTACTTTACCTGAATTTAAAGCATTCAAACAAACATTTGAGGCTGAAAAAGGGTACACTAACGAAAAATGGTGCATTCAAAAAGGTAAGTTAGATAGCACTGCATTCGTAGAATACCTCAAAAAAACAGAACATTGTAAAATAGAATGGGACGCAGAAAAACCCGTAGAATATCATATTTACATAGATGGCAGCGACCTTACCAAAGGATACATCAAAAAAGCAGGTATGTCTAAAACCATGAACGGTATCCTGTACGAAAAAATTGCTAAAATGGTTGAAAAAAATAAAGTAAATCTCTGCCTAATGGACTCTGAAGCACAATGTACTAAAACTCAAACTTTCAAAGACAAAGAACAATTAAGAGAATACTTAGAAAAAGATTTATCCACAGAGCTAAATAAAACCACAGGTTTAAGTTCGCTTTTTCATCGTTTAATTCCTAAGATAGCCCAAAGAGCAGATAAGTCTAATGTAATTATATTTGTATCAGACTTAATCACTTCTCACTACTCAGATAATGCGATAAATGCCTTAGAAATGTTAAATGGTATAGATATCAGGGACAAAAGTTTCTACTTGTTGGGCTACAATGTGGATTTCAATGGATTTTATTGGTTCAGTAATAATCGTAAAGCCAATATCCAAGTACAACGCCCGTTTTACTTGCTTTTTATAGGCACACCCCAGCAAATTATTAACCTCAAAAAAATGGATTTTTGGAAAGAGAATGCCATTGGAGAGTTCTTTTCACTAAGCCCTTTTGAAACTACTGCCCACGTTCATCTGCTCAAAGGTAAAATTAACGCACGTAATGTATCCATAGATATACGTAACAACCAAATAAGAATAGATAAACCGAAGGATATCAAATTTACTTTTGACGTATCAGGGCTAGAAGATTTAGAATCTTTGTACGGCGAAGCATACCTTTTAGATAAAAACAACTACGAACTTTCTGATAAGAACTATAAAATTGACCATATAAGCATAGAAAAAGAAGGCGAAAATAAAAAATATCGTTTTGTAGTAACGAGTGCTGCCCCAATTCCTACGCAACTAAGTTTCTCACTTAAAATAAACAATATGCCTGAATGGATAAAAAATAATTCATTGAATATCAGTGATGAAGAAAAAGAAAAAACAAAAACTTTTGGACTTTATGAATTGATTGCTAATTTAGTAAAAAATAACAAAAATACTTTACACATATTTAATATAATCATCAAAGATTAAACAGATATGACAGACATCTTTGCAGCTATCTTTGAACTGCTATCTTTGTATAGCAAAGATTTAGGAGAACATCTCAGGGGCTTTAATTTGAGATGTAAAGCATACGATGCAGGGGCATTCTATAACACTATCGGATTAGTTTCTATTCTATCCCCCCTGTTTTTTTCATTGATGTACTATTTGGTGATTGACCGCCCTAAACTAAGTAAAATCATCACGTGGTTTTTATTTGGGCTGGTATCGGGTTTGATTCCTTTTATATGGGCTTACGTGAAAGTGAGCAATGACGTAGCGAACAAAATGTATTGTAAAGAATTGCAGATTACATCAGGAGATACTTGGGGTTGGGCGCTCACTGTGTTACTATGGACACTTGTATTTTATTTTATTTATTCTTTGGTAATTAAGAATTTTAGTACAAACTGCAAGCGGATACCTTTTTAATTCTTATGGCAAAGTTATTTTTATTCGGAATCGGGGGTACGGGTGCTAGAGTAATTAAGCACTTCACTTTCCTTTTAGCTAATGGAGTACCTCTAAGTGGAATAGATACCGTTGTCCCTATCCTGGTAGATCCTGATAAAGGTAATGGGGACTTAAATAAGACATTGAGTATTGTCGATTTGTATACACGTATCCGCAACAATGTAGATCTTAGTCAAAGCGAATTCTTCAAGGTGAAACTTAGCACGCTATACTCCATTGCAAAGGAAATGGACGCTAATAGCATCTCCACTATGAATGAGGATGCTTTCACCCAAAAAATTCAAGGTATTCAGAGTAAAAAGTTTAAAGACTACATTAGTTTATCTACTCTTACACGAGAAACACAAGCCCTCTGCCGCTTACTTTTCTCTGATGAAAATTTAGAGACACCTCTTGATGTGGGCTTTAAGGGTAATCCGAATATGGGAAGTGTTGTGCTTAATCAATTCTCCCAATCGGATTTCTTTAATTCCTTTGCTAGTTCATTTGATAGGAACGATAAAATATTCATTATCAGCTCTATTTTTGGCGGTACAGGTTCATCAGGCTTTCCTATTTTACTCAAAAACCTGCGTAATCCATCAGAAAGTATACCTAAACACGATTACATAAAAAATGCGATCATAGGAGCAATTACTGTACTCCCTTACTTTAATCTTGAAAATGACGCTAATAGCAAGATTAACAGTAACACTTTTATTTCTAAAGCTAAGGCGGCTCTAGATTATTATCAACATACAATTATTCCCAACAAAGAGCTAAATATATTGTATTATGTTGGAGATAATGAAAATGCCACGTACAAAAATGCAGAAGGTGGACAACTACAAGAGAACCGAGCCCATTTTGTAGAGTTTATCAGTGCATTGTCTGTATTTGATTTTGTAGAGTTACAAGGATTAAGTACAGAGATGGGTCGAGCATCACAAACTTTTGCAAAGGAGTTTGGACTGGTTGAAGACAACATTCATGTTGTCCACTTCCCCCACTTCTCTCATAAAGAGAGAAAGAAAATTCAAAATCCGATGATACAATTTTACTTTATGTATCGCTATTTTGAAGATAAACTTCCAAATGCCCCTAAAAGTAAATCTCCTTGGGTACAAGATAGTAAGATTAACCTTGGAGATAGTAGCTATGAAGATATGAAAAAGTTTCTTTCTTACTACAAGGAATGGCTGGAAGAGATGGCGGGGAACAGAATAGCATTCAAACCCTTTAAGCTCAATGAAGGTAATAAAGAGGAACTGTTCTCATCTATTGAGGGTATCCAACCACCGAAGAAAGGTTTCTCTTTATTTGGTTCAAAGAGTGATTATGAGGTTTTTGAAGATGCTTTAAATACAGCATCCAAAAACCTTTCAAAAGATATCTCCAACTTCAAAAGATTTTTGTCTTTAATGTCTGTATCTACTAGCAGTATTATTGAAAAAAAACAGCTTAATTTTTAACGATTATGGGAAAAGTATTCAGATTACATACTAAGGGTAGAATTTCCATTGAGGGCTGGATGGAAAGCAGCCATTATACTACCCAAGAAATAGAGAGCATAAAGGATCCTGCGGGAGCTTCTAGTCTGTATAAAATCACTTCTATTCCTACTCCATTTGCTAATATGGATTTAGTCCGAAATGCACTTATGCAGTTAAAAGATAAAAAAATGCCTTTGGATGGCAAAACCATCTACCATAAGACCATTTCGGACATGTTAGATGTAGCTCAAACTTTCTTCTTTAAGCATGCCCTGAGAAATAAACACAAGGTTGAGATTATCACATGGAAAGCCAAAAATGAACTGGAAATATTAGCCAAAAGTTCTAATTCTGCCCATAAAACCCTCGGAGATACACTTAGAATTTATCTTCAACAAGACCAAGAGACATATAATTTTGATTTATTAGAAAATATCTATATCATTGAAATAGATAGCTTTGTTGTAGGGGGCACTTCACCAGCAACTTTATTCTTTCCTTCTCCGAATAATCTCTATGAGAAAGGATTGAGAATAAAATTTGAAAATGATACTCTATTTGACCAAGAGTACTATCCGCTCTACAAACGCAGCCCTGATTTTATCAGAATACTATTTGCCATATTCAAAAAAAATGATATTCTACTTGAACGCGACTCTACTCGCTTATTATGGGAATACATGCAGCGATGCTTAGAGGAAGAGATAAGAAAAAATAATTCTTCTTTATACACTGAAATTCAAAGCTACACGAAGGAAACTTTTGACAAAAATTTTGACCGATTAGAAGCTAATACAGAAGGGGATTATATTCAGCCTTTGAGAGGGGTTTACTTAGGCAGAGTTAAACAACAAAATATTGAACAAAGCGCATCAAAAAGTGATTTTGTGATTAAACCTTCTTTATTCCCTGCGGATGATAACAAAAAATTACCTTTGGTACTACCCACAGAACAATTTAATCTCCCACTTACTTATATAAATAGCTTCTGGAACCCTGAAACCCGTGTACCCTACAAAGACCCACAACAAGACTTGAACCAAAGAGTTCTGCCTGGAGTTGCATTCAAGTACCCTTACCTAACTGTAGACGACTTTTTGGAACCTTACTTAATTACTTTACCCTACTCCTTTAATACCGAACACTACTTTTACGAAAATATTAGTCAAAAAACTACCGAAGAGCGAAAAAGCTACCTCCTACCCCTTAAACCTTTATTTTTTGAATACTTCACACTAGAAGACCTTGACAGAAACGTACAAGGTGATAAAAAAATGTTTGAAATAAAAGAAGGGGTCAGGAACTCTGTCATAGTTACACTGCGCATACCCATACAAAAAAATGAAATTATCACTTATGAAAGAACATATTATGAACTTTCTAATAACCAGCCTGATATATCAGAAACACAAAATAAAGGAGCTATTCTCAAAACTGTATTTAACCTTGTCTTGTATCCTATATTCAAATTAAACACAGGCGAGTACCGCATTCAACTCATAGATAATAATAAAAAGACAAAAGACATAGAGCTATTTTTGTTTAAGGGAACAGAAAAAATTAAAGAAGACCTATTTATTAAAACGCAAAGGATGAATAAAGATGATATAAACCCTAGTATTTACTACTACATTGTTCCCGCAGAACAAAGCTTTGACTATCTACAAGTTTTTTTACCTTCACATAATGCTCGAGGTATCATCATTCCTAAGTTCAAATCTGCATCGGCATTAGCAAACAGGATTCATTTCGCTGTGGATTTTGGTACTACCAATACGCATATACAATATAAATTTAATGATGACCCCGATAAACCCCTCACTTATCAGGATTTAGTTCAAAATGCCGCACCTTTGGTGGCAAAAAACTTAACTTATAAGCTAGAATTAACTGAAATGGACTTAATTCGCTCCATGCACTTGTTTATCTGTAATCAAGATAAAGAAACTAAACAATACACTCTTCCCATGCGTACAGCTATCTTGCAAAGCGATTTAGTCAAAGAGTCTAGAATCAATTACGCCCTCTCTGACTTTAACATAGCTTGGACATACCACACTAAACAACATCAATACGCACGTACCGAATTATACAAAACAAATTTGAAGTGGCTCTCTAACGAAGATCCCTTAAATATCCAAGCCAAAGAGAGATTTTTAGAAGAAATTGCTATTCATTTGTACGTTATCTCTGCCGCCAATAGATGTGGCACTCATAATGTTACTTTATCCTGGTTCTATCCTTCTAGCATGACCTCAGGGCAAATACGCAAGCTAGAAGAGATATGGGACGAAGTAGCAAAAAAGCATTTACCTAACGCTACAATAAAAAGCTACCCTGAATCTTACCCACCTTTTTACTACTACAAATCAATGAACAGAATTAAAGGTGGTTCAAGCAACTATGTGGTATCCATAGATATTGGAGGAGGTACCACTGATGTGGCTATTATTCAAGATGTCCCTAAACTTTTATCCTCTTTCAACTTTGCAGGAGGAGTAATTTTTGGTAGTGGTTTTCATGAGCAAAGCTCCAATAGATTGACTGAATACTACCACAGAAGATACACTGAAATTATCAAAGGCGAAGAATACCAACAAATCCGACAAATCCTTGATGACTGCAAACATAAACCCGCAGAATTCAATAGCTTTTTATTCAAAATGGGTTCATTAGATAAAGATTTTGCAGATAACCCCGCCTTAAATTATGCAAAACTCCTATCAAATGATAGCGAATTTAAAATAGCTTTATTATACTTTTACACAGCGATTGTATACCACATTGCAGATCTAATGAAATTTAAACAACTTACCCGACCCACAGAAATATTTTTCAGCGGAACCGCATCCAAATCCTTAAACATTCTTTCTAGCGAAAGATTTCTCGGAGAGTACACCACAGAACTGTTCAAGTTTTTCTTCCCAGATACTCCCTCTATCAAAATTGTCTTGGAAAAAGATGTACCTAAAGAACTTACCTGTAAAGGGGGTTTATACATAAGAGATGAAATGCCCGATCTAAGAGAAATTAAGACTCAATACTCGGGTATTCATGAAAACGAACAAATTAAGTGGGAAGATATTAAAAATGATGGACCAATTGTAGAAAAATACTTGTCGGTTATCCAGAAATTCCATGAAGTTTTCAAAAAGCTAGACGAGGTTCTAAACTTTAAAGATTTCTTTGGAATTGAGTACAAAACTAAAAACCGCTTCTTCAAAGCAATGGATGAGGTTACTCAACAACACTACAAAGACTTTATTGCCGATGGTTACAAGTTCCGCGACAAAGTAGATGCTTTGGAGACTACTCGCATTATGGATGAACCTGCTTTCTTTTATCCCTTAGTGGGAGTTATTCAAAACTGGTTAAACCATGAATATAGAGAGGGGGAATAAGCTATGAAACATCTGCATTTCATGTATTTTGGGCACACAACTCTGTTTGCATTGTGCATGCTTGTATATACTTACAGCATAGCCCAAAACCAAGATAAAAAAACACCCAATCCCAGCGCACTGCGGGAAGCAACTGACTATTGGGAAAGTACTTTAACAAAGCATCAAATAGTCAAAAACAATAACAATAAGGATAAAAAAGCTCTAGGTAACGAAATAAAAAACATGGTTACAATTAGAAACAACGAAGCTAATGGAACACGTAAAATCCGCACTACAGACGAGTACATAGCTATTTTCACAATACAGTGGGACGATACAATTAGACTCAAGGATGGAAAGAAATTTAAAAATAAATATCCTAATTTATACAACTACGCTAAAGAAATTCAAAAGATAATAAACCAAGACTCATTGAGACAAAAGTTAGAAATGGAGGGCGAAGAAAATGAAGTAAAAACTGCAAAAGTAGATACCATAGAAGAAAAGACTAATCCGAAGCAAATTGAACAAGAAAAGAAAAAAGATGGTGAAGTACCATTCATTACTTGGGTGGCTTTAGCTTTATCCATTATTTTGCCTGTGGTAGTGTTTTTTATCCTTCAACGCAAAACTCAACAAAACATACAAAACTCAACAGAAAGAACAAAAGAAAAGATAAATAATTTAGATACAGAAATTCAAAAAATAACTCAAAATCTAAATCCCCTGAAAGATGAAATCACCAAAATAAACAAAATAACAATTGATCTGAATGAAATCAGAAACCAAATCGCACAGCAGAGTCTAAATGAAACCCAAAATTCACAATCTAAATCTGTATTTGCCGTGAATACGTATTATTTTGGCACATCAGCTATTGAAGATAACTGCCTTTTACAAAAATACAGTATAAACAGCTACGATGAGAATGCTTGTTATATAGTAGAAGCAGAAGGCGAAACTGGTAGATTCGATATTGTCAAAGATAATAAAGTTTTAATAATTAAACACCAAGATAGAATTCTTAAACCAGGCTTAGTGGAAAAAATAGGGTGGAAAGAGACACAAGATAATGTATTTAGCCATACTGAACCTGGAAAGGTAGAACTTAGAGGTGATAAATGGGTGATAATTCAAAAAATCAGAATTTATTTTAACCAATAACAAAATCACTTATGCATGAAGTAGAATTATTGGTCCTTTCTGGGATATTTATACTTCAAGTTGTTGCTCTAATGCATGCGTTGAGCGACATCGAATTATTTGACTCTTTTTTACCCTCACGAGATAGGATACAAATTAAGACTTACACTCTATTAGCTTCTGAACTTACCCATGAGCAAATTCCTGAGATTGTCAAAAACATTGAGCAACATGATAGCTTTGCTACCTCTCAAAATCAAGCTCAAACGGTACAAGTCTCCTTGATTTATTTACCCAAAGATGAAGATGGTAAGCAGTACTCTGATGATTATATTGAAATTGTACAGGATATAAACACTTACTTACTCCGCAATCATGGGGTTATTGCAGATTTTAATGTTATACATGGCTTAATTCAGCGAAAGTTAGAGCATCTACAAGAGAAAGCCCAAAGCTTGATTTATGCGCCACTGTATTTAGGATTGTTTGGTACTATGGCAGGCGTGGTGTTCGGCTTATTTGCTATGAATACCAAAGCATCAGAAAACATTATGCAGACTTTTGTTCCCAGTGTTGCCATTGCTATGTCTGTAAGTGCTGTTGGTTTAATTATGACCACAGTGATGAGTTACTTAAAATTACGCAAGTCCATACATAAACAAGACCAAAACAAAAATGCACTTATTACACTCCTACAAATAGAACTTTTACCTGTTGTCAATCAAGGAATGACGGATACTTTTTTACAACTCCAACGCAGCTTATTACAGTTCAATCATCAATTTGAACAGAACACTAAATCTTTTTTCAATGCATCCGAAAGTAGTATAAAAGCCTTCAAAGAAAGTACAGAAAGAATGGCAAATCTCATAGACAGGAATTATACCGTGATAGAAAAACAATCTGAATTGATTAAAGCCATAGATAATGCAAGAATTCACAATATTACTGATGCTAACCTTAAAATCATGGCAAAACTTACTGTGGCACTTGAAAAATTTGACCAATTTGCACAGTACATAGATAGTACTAACTCAATTTTGCAAAAAACTACTTCTATCGTGAATGCCCTAGAGGAAGGAATTATACAAACTAATAAACTTACAGACCTAGCCAAAAAATTAGATGAACGTTTGGAATTGAGCAAAAATATTCTAACATTTTTAGATAAGCAATTTAGTGAAATTCAAAAAATTTCAGATAATCAAAAAATTGCCCTTCAAGAAACCCAAAAAACCCTTGTAGATACCTTAAAAGATTTTGAAAGAATATATGCAAAAAATTTAGAAGAAGTCAAGGTAAAGTTAATTGACTCATTCAACAAGTTCAGTAGCATTATTCCTGAGTTTCAGGAGCAAGTGTCTCATGCGTTTGGCAATTTATCTACATACATACAAGAGCGTTTGTCCACAATTGAAGCACAAGAAAAAGAAATGATGCAAAAGCTGCAAAAAGAAGGAACGCACCTGCAAAACTTGCGTTATTTAGAACATATGAGTAGTTTGCAAGAATTGCTCACGCAACAAAGTATAATAGAAAAAGAGGTATTAGAGCAGCTTAAAATACTATTATCTTGGTCGGTAGCCTTGCAAATAGAAAAATCACGCAGACTTTTACCCTTACCTAAAAGCAAGCTAAAAGAAATCAATGATAAATATTCAAATTTGTATGAACAACAAAAACAAACTTTACAAGATAAAATAAATGAATTAGCAAAGTACAAAAAAGAACAAATTAAAACTCCCCCTCCTCCTCCCTCCAAACCTGTTAAAAACCAAAATAGCCAAGATAAATCACCAGAATTTGTAAAGCTATTTATCCCTGTCAGTAGTATTAACCCGCAAAAGCAGTGCATTCACAATGTTTTTGAAACTACCCTAAGACCCGAAAGCTGTTTTGTTATTCAAGTCAATACTCAAAACCCGAACGAAGGTACTATTGACATTCCTATGTCAAATGCGGGTGCTATTCTCTTTCACCAAGACAAAATTTTACATGATTTTATTTGCGTAAAGCACAATTACACTACTAATGGTATTTGTACCATAGAACGCACTGAACCTGGACAAGTACATAAAAAGGAAGGTGACTGGTATATTAGCAAACCTATTGAGATATATTACAAAGTAGTATGAAAAAAGTAGATAGTCGCCAACACACGTTTTGGTTGGGCTACTCCGATTTAATGACCAGCCTTTTCTTTATTTCATTAGTCTTATTTGTAATCTTTTACTTAGCTTCACAAAAAAAACAAACAGAATTAGAGAAGCAAAAAGCAAGAGCGCAAGACACTGCAAAAATTTTAAAGAAATTGATAGAAGTCGAAAACAACATTCAAAAATTTGAAAAAGACCCTGATTTTGAATATAATCTCAAGTATAAACGATTTGAACTTAAAAGACAAATAAAATTCCGAGAACTTAGTGCTAGAATAGATGATGATGATGACAGAACATATTTGCTGCGTGTAGGTGCAAAGCTATTAGATACCATACAAAAACTTAATCAAGAAAATAAAAATATACAATACATGCTCATTATTGAAGGCATGGCTTCAGCAGATAACTATGCTAAAAACGACGAGTTGAGTTTTGAGAGAGCCTTGGCAGTATACAACTTATGGAGAGATGATCCACTTCTACTAAAAAAAATACATTCGTATAATCAGAAAAATATCTGCAAATTTCAGATAGTAGGTAGTGGTACAGACGATAGAGGTTGGGGGCGGAAAAGTACTTATGATCGGTATCCCGAAGACCAAAAAATTGTCATATATATTATTCCTTATGTAAGTTACAATGAACTTCTTGAAAAAGGAAGTAAAACAGACTAAATAAAAATAAAAGTTAGATTTTACCATTCTATTTGGCGCAGTAACTCTTTGTTTTCTAAAGCCCACTTTACAAGGGCGTTATTTCCCAGCTCTAAACCCAACTTTTTACATATACGCGAACGATAATTTTCTACACTCTTAGGCGTAACAAAAAGAATATCTGCTATTTCTTTGGTAGAATAATTCTCACTGACTAATTTTAAAGTTCTACGTTCTGTTTGAGTTAGCTCATCAATTAAAGACTTTATTTTTCGTTTCTTTTGGGTATATTCTTGGTATTGATTGGTGTAATCTCCTAGATATTGGCTGATGTAGCGATACCCTCGTTGCACTTTGAATAAACAGTCTATAATTTCTTCTGCGGTATTGTCTTTGAGTAAGAATCCACTCGCGCCTAATTCCATAGCAGTATGAAATATAGTGGACTCTTTGTACATTGTTAAAAAAATTACTTTGGTAGGCAGATAGTTTTCTTTTATAGACTTACATACTCCAAATCCATCTACCTGTGGCATGTCTATATCTAATATAGCTATATCAATTTTGTTTTGAAGTAATATCTCAATAGCTTGTTTTCCATTTGCGGCTTCATATATCCTGCATCCTGGTATAGAGGTTTGTAAAATATCCACTAATCCTTTTCTGAAAATGGGATGGTCATCGGCTATCAGAATAGTAGTTATGGACATAGGTCATTTATATCAAAGGTAAAATGCAATTTAATACCTTTATCTGTATTTTTCAAGTCGACAGTTCCTTTAAGTATCCGTACGCGTTCTTGAATGCTTAACATGCCCATACCGTTGAGTTGAGTTTTTGATACTATCCCCTTGCCATTATCTTGGTAGATAAAATAAAGTTTGTTATGCTTCTTTTCAAATGAAATTTTTATAGCCGTAGCATCCGCATGTTTAATCGTATTATTGACGCACTCTTGGATGATTCTATATAAATGCAATTTAGATTCTTGAGATAGTAAATGGTCTAAATTAAGGTCAGAAGGAATTTCTACTGTATAGTATAATCGTGTGCTATCTTTTACTTTTTGCATTAAGGTTTCAATAGCTTTTTCAAAACTAACTTTACGAAGGTAAGGAGGGTATAAAGTTTGAGCTATTGTGCGTACCTGTTCAATAGTATCAGAAAGTTGCTTTTCGGTTTCTTGTATAAAAGGTGGTAACTCTTTTTTATGGATATGAATTTTATTTTTTATAGCCGAAAGGGTTTGTCCTACTTCGTCATGTAATTCACGGGCAATTCGGCTGCGCTCTTCTTCTATACTCAAAGTAAGCTGTTGAGCGTATTTTTCACGTGCTTTTCGTTTTTGGCGAGAGTAGTATAGATAGACTGCTCCTATGCCAGAGATAGCTAAAAAGGATGTAAAAAGTAATGCAATTTGATGCTTAAAGCGCTGCTTTTGCCTTTCCTTTTCTAATTTTTGTATCTCTTTTTCTTTTTTCTCTACTTGATATTGTGCTTGATATTCGGCTATCATTTTTTGGCGATTGAGTGCGTTCAGACTATCACTGTATTTTTTGAACTCTTTATGGTGATATAGGGCTTTTGCATAATCCTTCAAGGATTCATAGCATAAAAATAGAGTTCGGTGAGCTAAAATAATGTCTTCAATATAAATTGTATTTTCACACAAAGAAAGTGCCTTTTGAGCATAGGATATTGCTTCTTTGTATTTGCCCATTTCTTGGTATACACTTGCATAACCATTATACGGGCGAATGCTGTATATCTTGTCAGGCAGCAATTTGATTGCTGAAGAGGAGGAGTCAAAGTAAGCTAGGGCAAAATCAAATTCTTTTTTTTGTTGATAGCACTGGGCTAAATTGTAGTAAGCAATTCCTAATTCTCGGATATAATTGTATTTGTTTGCAATTCTTACAAGCTTATTAAGATACTCAATGGCAGAATCTAACTTTCTTTGTGCAATGTAGGTTATGCTCAAATTATTGAGAGTGTGAGTTTGTAAGCGCACATTTTTTATTTTAACTGCTTTTTGATAACTTTCTTTAAAGTCTTGTTGAGCTTGAAGATAATGACTTCCCTGATATTTTAACAAGCCAATATTATTCAGCAGATAGGCATATTGATATTCATCATTTATTCTTTCGGCTAGTTTAAGGGCTTTTCGGTAGTAGTACAATGCGCTATCTTGTAGGTATTGATGCTCGTGTTGAAGTCCTAAACTATTCAGGGCAGAAATCCAAGCAGCGGTATCTTTTTGCCGCTCAATTTCTGGAGTAAGCTTATGCAACAACGTATAAGCACTATCCCATTTGTCTAACATTTGAAGTATATAGGTTCTGCGAACTTTACATAAGTTTTTCAAAGTATCCTTTGGATTTTTATTTGCTAGTTCAATAATTCGCTTGTAAAGAGAATCAGATTTGGGATACTGTGCAGTAAAATAGTAATGACTTGCTAAATGAAATAAAATAGCTTGTTGAAGTGATATATCGTTATTTTTTTGAGCAGTTTGCCAAAGCCACTCTGCTATCTTTTTTGTTTTATGTGGTTCTACGTAAGCATATTCTTTAAGTGCGTTAAGGCTATCGTATAAATTTTTTTGAGCTACGGTGCACAAAGACCAAAAAATTGCAAGAGCAAATGTAACTTTATGACTGTACATAGAGTTTATTTGGATAAATCAAGTTAAAGATATAACTTTGTCTAACATGAAAAAAAACAACTTTGAAGAGGTAAAAAAAATTTTTACAGCATACTTAGAGCAGAATGCGCATAGAAAAACGCCCGAACGATATAGTATTTTAGAAACCATATACAATTATGATGGGCATTTTGATGCCGAAGAATTATACATTAAAATGCGTAACCAAAAGTTTAGAGTAAGCCGAGCTACTGTTTATAATACTTTGGAGCTCTTGTTAGCTTGTAATTTGGTAACTAAGCACCAGTTTGGGAATGCCCAAGCTAAATTTGAACGTTCTTATGGCTTTAAGCAGCATGACCACATTATTTGTACAGATTGTAACAAAGTGTTTGAATTTTGCGATCCACGTATCCAAGAAACGCAAAATATGGTGGAGGAAATGATGGGCTTCAAAGTTAGCCACCACTCTTTGAACCTATACGCTCAATGTACTAAAGAAAAGTGCGAACATAGACCTAAGCAAAATCAATAAAGGTAGGTTTTTAAGTCCTTCCAAAAAGCTTGTCTAATTTTTCTACGGTAAGTGTAATTAAGGTAGGTCTGCCGTGCGGACAAGCATAAGGCTGCTGACACTGAAAAAGCTGGTCCACAAGGCTTTGCATTTGGGTAAAATTAAGCTCTTCACCTGTTTTAATGGCTGCTCTGCATGCCAAAGATTTGGCTAAGTTATCTCGTTTTTCTAAATGAAGTTCTTGTTCATACATTCTAAACTGTTCTATCAGTTCTTGAAGCGCAGTATGTTCTTTGCCAGGGGGTAAATCAGCAGGTACACCTTTTATTAAGACTCTATCGGGTTGTAGTTCAATATCAAAACCTAGTAGACGAAGCTCGGGCTGCATGTCTTGTATCCAAGCTAAATCTACATGAGAGAGCAAAACAGGTATTGGAAATAAAAGTGATTGAATTTTACCTTTTTGTTCTGTCAAGCTTTTGTAGAAAGTTTCATATAAGATGCGTTCATGGGCGGCATGCTGATCTATGAGCATAACTCCATCAGGAGTTTGAGCAAAGATATATTTTTTGTGCAGTTGCCAATAATGTTGTTGGTTTTGAGATTGTTGATATTTTGTAACTTGGGATATAAACTGCTCTGTGGTAGCAACTGTGGAAAGAATGTCGGATGATGAAAGTTCATTTTTCAATGAAAAAGGCTGAAAGAGCTTTTGAAAGTTTTTGATATTCTGTTTTTCAACAGGATTGAGATAAGTTTTGTGCACGTTCAAATTTTGATTAGATGAGGGTTTATCTTGTTGTGAAGAGAGGGAAGAAGTATTTTGGGTAGGGATTGAAGGTGAAGTAAAATCCATTTCGGGTTGAAGGTTATGGGTGTTAAGTGCGTTTTTTACAGCCGAACGCATGAGGGCGTAGACCATTTTGTCATCATCAAATTTTACCTCTGTTTTAGTGGGGTGGATATTGACATCTACATGCTTAGGGTCAATAGTAATGAATAGGCAGTAAAAAGGAAAACTTCCCTTGGGTAACATTTCTTCATAAGCACTGATAACCGCATGGTTAAGGTAAATGTCTTTGATATAACGCTTATTGACAAAAAAGAATTGTTCTCCACGTGTTTTTTTAGCAAAATCAGGTTTGCCGATATAGCCTTTAAGTGCAATTCCGATGCTTTCTTCTTCTACGGGAATTAAATAAGCGCTGTAATTTTTGCCGAATAAATTTGCGATGCGTTGTAGTAAATTGCTGCGAGGTAGGTTAAAAATTTCTTGGTGGTTATGATACAGTGCAAAAGCAATATCAGGGTGAGATAAAGCTTGGCGGTAGGCTTCTTCTAAAATGTGTCTAAATTCTACGGTATCGCTTTTTAGGAAATTTCGGCGTGCAGGAATGTTGTAAAATAGATTTTTTACCGAGATAGAAGTTCCATTTGGACAGGAAATAGGTTCATTTTTTAGGATTTTAGAAGCATGGATGATTACTTGTGTTCCCATTTCATCGTTGGGGCGTTTTGTTTTTAACTCTACTTGGGCAACTGCGGCAATAGAGGCTAAGGCTTCTCCTCTGAAGCCCATTGTATGTAGTCTGAATAGATCTTCTACAGTGCGTATTTTTGAAGTAGCATGGCGTTCAAAACAAAGTGTGGCGTCAATGGGACTCATGCCTGAGCCATCATCTATGACTTGGATAAGCGTGCGTCCTGCATCTAAAACGACAATTTTTATCTGTGTAGCCCCTGCATCTATGCTATTTTCTAACAGTTCTTTTACTACGGATGCGGGTCTCTGAACTACCTCACCTGCTGCAATTTGGTTAATTAGGTCATCAGAAAGAAGCTTGATGATACTGTCCACTTGTAGATGCAAAGATAAGGGTTTTTGAGCAAAAGTTAGTTTTTGAAGTAAAGAATTTTTGAGTTTGGGTTTGTGGATGTTGCTAAATTTTTGTGCTGAACATTTTTATTAAGTTATTTGCGTGAGGCATGCGAAGGGTGGGCGTTAGCCCAGTGCGTAGCGAAGCGAAGCACCGAAGCGATAGCGTAGCCCGTAGCACGCCGACCTTGTGGGCATGAGCGCCAGCGAAATGCCCACAAGGGCACGCCCAAAAAAAGAAAATCCATAAAATCAAAAAAATCTTAATTTTTTCATCCTATTTTGGGATAACGTTGAGGATTATATTCATGCATGAGGTTGTATATAGCATCAAAAATTTCTTCGGCGTTGGGTTTGGAAAAATAATCGCCGTCTGAACCATAAGCAGGGCGGTGCGCTTTGGCAGTTATAGTAATAGGCTTAGCATCTAACCAACGATAACCATCCTGCACTTCTAATACTTGCTGCATCATATACGAAGTAGCGCCCCCAGGTACGTCTTCGTCTAAAAATACAATTTTGTTTGTTTTTTGCAAAGAGCGCACTATGTTGTGATGAATGTCAAAAGGTAAGAGGGTTTGTACATCTATCACTTCTACGGATATTCCCATTTCATCGAGCATTTGAGCGGCTTCCATAGCAATTCGGCAGCAAGCTCCGTAGGTTACCAAAGTAACATCTGTACCTTGGCGTAAAATTTCAGGTACGCCTAAGGGAACAGTAAATTCGCCTATGTTATCGGGAATTCGCTCTTTTAGCCGATAGCCGTTTAATACTTCTACAATCAAAGCTGTATCATCGGATTGAAGCATAGTATTGTAGAAACCTGCGGCTTGGGTCATGTTACGAGGTACAAGCACATACATTCCCCTTACGGCGTGAATAATCATGCCCATAGGTGAACCTGCATGCCAAATGCCTTCTAATCTGTGTCCGCGAGTGCGTACGATGACAGGTGCTTTTTGCCCGCCCTTAGTACGGTATTGTACAGTGGCTAAATCATCAGACATAATTTGAATAGCATACAGCAAGTAGTCTAAATACTGAATCTCTGCAATAGGTCTAAGTCCACGCATAGCTGCTCCAATGGCTTGCCCTATTATTGTGCATTCGCGAATTCCTGTATCACTTACTCTTAGTTCGCCGTACTTTTGTTGTAGCCCTTCAAATGCTTTATTCACATCGCCAATAGTACCTACATCCTCTCCGAAGGCAATAAGCTCGGGGTATTTACTTAGCGCAGCATCAAAGCAGGCTTGTAGTACTTGTCTTCCATCTACTAATGGACTTTTATCAGAGTAAATGGGCTTAACTTCCTTGACATTCAACGCACTGTAACGGCTTTGACTATATAAATGGCTACTGTAACGTTCAAAGTTTTCATTCAAAAACTGTTGTCTAAGCTCAACAAAAGACCTATACTTACCTTTTGTGATGCGAATAGCTTTGTGTAAAGCTGTCATTACATCTTTGCGAATAGGTTCTTTGATGCGATTAAGTTCATTTTTTATTTGAGTGAGTTCTTGGGCATATTCGCTTTGTGGAATGACTTTATCTAAAACTTCAGTGCATAAAAACACATCTCTTTTTATATCTTTTTGATACGCTTCCCAGGCTTTTTGCTTAGCTTCTTTGACAATTTCTTCGTCTTCTTTTTCTAGCTGTGCAAGCTCGGTTTCTGTGCTTATACCTTGCTCTATAATCCATTCTTTGAACTTTTTAAGGCAGTCATATTCTTGCTCCCAAGCTAATCGTTCTTTACTCTTGTATCGCTCATGACTACCTGAGGTAGAATGTCCTTGGGGCTGCGTAAGTTGCGTGATATGATAAATAGCAGGGATGTGCTTTTCTCTGGTAATCGCTACTCCTTCTTGGTAAGCTTGGCAAAGTAAAGGATAGTTCCAGCCTTCTACAGTATAGATTAAGAAACCTTCATCGTTTTCATTTAGAGCAAAGCCGCTAAGAATTTCAGAAATATTTTGTTTAGTTGTTTGATGTTTAGCGTGTACGGAAATTCCATATTCATCGTCCCAAATAGAGATAACCATAGGGATTTTGAGTACGCCTGCGGCATTGATAGCTTCGAAGAACATTCCTTCGGCAGTGCTTGCATTTCCTATTGTACCGAAAGCAACTTCATTTCCATTAATAGAGAATTGAGTTAGGTGTTTGAGGGAAGGTAGTTCTCGGTATAATTTTGAAGCATACGCTAAGCCCACTAGTCTTGGCATTTGACTACCTGTAGGAGATACATCTGCGGAAGATTGTTTGCCTTGTGTAAGGTTTTTCCAATTTCCAAATTCATCTAGTAGCCGTGTAGCAAAATGTCCGTTCATCATTCGCCCTGCTGATGCGGGTTCTGCTTCTACTGAAGTGTGCGCATAGAGCTGGGCAAAAAATTGTTCTAAGGTTAGTAAACCTGCGGCCATCATAAAAGTTTGGTCACGGTAGTAGCCTGACCTAAAATCTCCATTTTGAAATACTTTTGCCATAGCAATTTGGGGTAATTCCTTACCATCGCCAAATATGCCGAACTTAGCTTTGCCTGTTAATACTTCCCGCCTACCCAATAAACTTGCTAAGCGACTTTGATGTGCAATTTGATAGTCCCGAAGTACTTCAACTTTAGAATAAACTATATCAGCGCTTATACTTTGTTGTGTCATGCAAAGCAATATAGAAAAAATACCACAAATTCAAATGTGATTTTTTGTAATAAATTGATTTACAACTCTTTATTTTTTAATGTTGATGGTAAAACCAATTATGCTTCAAAAGCAATAGTTTGAAAAATTAATTTACCTACTCCTTGAATTTTACTTAACTTTGCTCAAAAATTATACATGTATGATTTTAATAGTAGAAAAAATTGCGCATTCTCGTGCTTTTCATATCACTACGATGATTGTGATTATTTCTTGTGCTATTTTGCTTTGTGTACAAACTTATCCTATTGGACAAAGATATTTACAAATATTTTTGTTTTTAGATTGGGTCTATACGCTGTATTTTCTTGTTGAGCTTATTATTCGCTTTATAGCCTGTGGTTCGGTTACCAAATTCTACAAAATTTATGAATATCATCAAGTGCCTAAAAAGAATAAAAAGGAAACAAAATTTATTGAAGAGGGAATATGGAATTGGTTAGATACGATTATTGTACTTACAAGCATTATAAGTGTTTTTATAGTAGAACTATTTGAACATCCTGAAACACTTGCAGTAGTGCGCTTATTTAGAACATTTCGGATTTTGAGAATTTTAGAAGTGCACGGAGAAATGAAAAAAGTAGAAATGAAAATTATTGGAATTGTCCCAACTATATTCTCATTTGGGGCTTTGTTGGCTGCTTTAATTATTATTTATGCTGTTATTGGAGTTTCTATGTTTCAGCAGCATAAATATGAAAATGCGGATTTTTCGAATCTGCATACAGCTACTCTTACTTTATTTCAATGCATGACTTTGGATAGTTGGACTGAAATTATGCATCAATCTACCAATCAAAATTATCAGTATCCTACCTGGTTTATAAGAGGTTACTTTGTTAGCTTTATTCTTTTAACTGCGATTATAAGTTTTAATGTGTTTGTGGCTATACTAACCTCTCGGGTACAAGAAAAAATAGAAGAAGAGAACAAAAAAGAAGAGGAAGTATTGGAAAAGTACATTATAGAAACTCAAAGACTGCTTCGCCAAGAAATACAATCTCTTAAAGCAGAAGTAAAAAAACTTCGTGAAGAATTACAAAAAGATAATCAATAACATGCTTCTCTGATAAAAATCAAATAGTTCGTTTTTGAAGTTAAATTTTTGTATCTTTGTATGTATGAATGGGCGAATATGGTTTATTACAGTTTTAGGATTTATTCTTGTACTTACAGGCTGCGACATTGTAGAAAAACCCTACAAGGAAAATGTTTCTAATGGTGGAAGTACAGACACAGCAACTGTAAGAAAAGTGTTATTAGAAGATTTTACGGGACACAAGTGTGGGAATTGCCCACGTGCCCATGAAATTAGTCAGAATCTTGCCCAAACGTACGGTAAAAAGTTAGTAGTAATGGGAGTACATTTGAGTTCTTTTGCAAAGTTGGATATAGGAAACGGTTATGTAACAGACTATCGCACTCCTGTTGGACAGGAAATAGACGCAACTTTTGGTCCTTTTGATGCTTTGGGATTACCTAAGGGATTTGTCAATAGAAAAGCATTTGACAATGTACATCCTGCTTTAGATAAAGATGACTGGGGTTCTAAAATTGCATCTATTATCAACATGCCACCTGATGCTTCTCTTAAAATAACTCATCAGTACAACAATGCTACTCGCCAATTGGATATTAAAGTAGAAGGAAAATTTCTTAAAACTTTAATGGGCGACTACAAGTTAGCTGTCTATATTACCGAAGATAGTTGCATCAGTATGCAAAAAGATTATAGCCAAACTCCCGAAAATATACCTAACTATGTACATAGACATGTACTTAGAGGTGCAGTAAATAGCACTTGGGGCGACCTCATAACCACAGGAGGAGTTGCTAACGCAGGAACAACTTTTACTAAAAATTACACTTACACTCTCAATAGCGCATGGAAACCCGAGCAGTGCTACATAGTTGCTTTTATTAACAAAGCAGGCAGCAGTGTAACAGAAAAAGAAGTTATTCAAGTTGAGGAGAAAAAAGTTAAATGAAAAAACTATACTTGCAAATGAACTTTACCAATGACAACAGAAGATAACCTCAAAACCGCTAAATCTTTTGAAGAACTACCTGAACCATTTCAAAAACTAGCCAAAATAGATATACGTTCTATTCCTAACCGCTGGTATGTCTTTTTACGCGGTGAAGAAAAACATAGCGCGCAGCCTGATTATGCACATGTATTAGCTAGTCATCTTTTGCATAGAATTATTCTTTGGTACATGCCTGTCCAAAACACTGATGGGACATGGGAATACAGGGACATGCCCATGCTTACAAACTATCAGTACTACCAATATGCGTTTTGTGTAGGATATAAGCCAATACAAAGAGCGTTTGATAAACTGGTAGAAAAAGGTTTAATTATGATGGTAGACGCAGGCATGCTCAAAAACAAAAAACACTACTGGGTTCACTTAAATATTGCCAAAGCTGTTGAAATTACAGAAAAAGTACAAGCGAATTGGCACAAGATAAGTACAAAACTCGGTATAGGTAAAAAATCTAAATCGTATGCCGAAGCAAACAAAGACAAACTCAAACCTAAGCCTAAAAAGGATAAGCAGACCGAAAAGCAAACTCAACAAAATTCCAAACAAAGTCCTACTACGAACAAACAAACTAAACCAAATATAAACCAAAGTTTGTCCACAGCTTCTACCACTGAAAAAACTGTTGTTGTCAAAAAAATTGTAAAACCTAAGAAAAAATAAGCTGTGCGAATAGTATGTCTTTCAGACACTCACGGGCAGCATGAAAGCATTTCCATTCCTGACGGAGACATTGTTGTACATGCAGGAGACATCACACGCAGAGGTACGCTCTCAGAGGTAAAAGTGTTTTTAGATTGGTACGCTCACTTACCGCATAAATACAAAATTTTTATCGCAGGAAACCATGATAAATGTTTTGAAAAAGAGAAAGAAAAAGTGTTACCTCTAATTCCCAGCAATGTTCTTTATTTAGAGGACAGCGGTGCTCAAATTGAAAACTTCTATATTTGGGGATCGCCTTACACGCCCAAGTTTTTGAATTGGGCTTTTTGCAAAAACAGAGGAAAGGAAATTCTTTATCATTGGCAAAAAATACCTTTGCATACAAATATTTTAGTTACTCATGGTCCTCCTAAAAGTATTTTAGACCAGACCTATAGAGGGCATAGTGTAGGCTGTCAGGATTTGATGGATATGGTTATTTTACTACCTCAATTGCGGTTGCATATTTTTGGACATATACATGAAGCGCAAGGTGTTTATCAACAGAATGATTGCATATTTGTCAATGCTTCAATCCTAAATCAAAGTTATCAACAAGTTAATTTACCTACTGTAATTGACCTGCAAGTTCATAAAAGCAGTAAGCAAAAAATAGTTTGAATGATTTTAATTTTTTCCTTTGGGCGTGTCCCTTGCTGACGTAAGGGTCAGCGCATTCCGCACGTAGCCCGTAGCACGCCGACCTTGTGGGCTTTTGCCCACAAGGGCACGCCCAAAAAAATAAAAATTTAATCCTAAAATTGTCCTTTAAGTAAAGTAAAAACAGGCTTATCGTAATTTTAGAACAAACTTGTACAGTTCAAAAAAGTAGCTGCCGTATGCGCTCTGCTTTAAGCAAAGTTTCTTGATATTCTTGCTCGGCTTGGGAATGATATACAATAGCCCCTCCCGTATGCAAAGAAAGCTCTTGTGAAACAGAATCATAACACAACGTGCGAATTAAAACATTACTATCCGCTTGCTGATATGGGTTAATGTAGCCTATACTGCCAGAAAACCATCCTCTTGGAACACTTTCTAACTCATGTATAATTTGTACGCTTCTTTTCTTAGGTGCCCCTGTCATAGATCCAGGCGGAAATACTTGATAAAAGGCATCTAAAAAATGCTTACCTGGTGAAATCTTACCTTTTATCGTAGAAATCATCTGATACAAATTGCCATAATCCAAAACCTCAAACAAATTTTCAGTAGTTATGCTGCCTGTTACGCAACTTTTAGCTAAGTCGTTCCGCATCAAATCTACTATCATAACATTTTCTGCTCTATTTTTAAGGGAATTTTGAAGTAAATATCGGCTTTGTGTGTCATTCAAGTGCTGTTTTCGCTGCGTACCTTTCATAGGTTGAGCAATAAGAGTATTTTGCCGCTGCGCTAATAACCGTTCAGGCGAAGTGCTAATCACTGTATAAGGGGGATATTTCCAATATACACTATACGGCATAGTCCCAGGTTGTTGAAGACGTTTGTATAAATTTAAGGTATCTAAATTATGTACTCTGGCTTTGAAAGCTTGACATAAGTTAAGTTCATACACATTCCCCTGCCGAATATGTTCAATGACTGCAAAAAAACGAGAAATGTACTGCTCTTTTGTCCATACGGGTTGCAGGTCAATTTTAGGGTAATCCGTAGTGTTTTTTTTGTCTGTTAAGTGTTGTTCAAAATAAGCGGGTTGGTTACTTTCTACTTTACCTTGCTTGGAAAGAGTTAGCCAGTACTGCGGTATCCATAACACTGCGGTGGGTTTAGTATAAGGCTGGTAAGGCAAAAATAAAGGTTCGGCATAGGCTTCATACGCAAAGGCAAAGAATATCCATTTATTAGAATTTTTGCGAACAAACTCAAAAGCAGGCTGCCAAGTGTCATAAATTTCACAAATTTCTTGGGCATTTATACCTACAATACATTCATAGAGCGCATAACGGTCTTGAGTATCGTAATGGCTGTCAAAGTAGATACCTATCTCACTTTGATGTACCAAAGATAAGCATCGGGCTTTTAGCTCTTCAATTCGCATAAACGAATCAAAGCAAATACGGCATAGTTCATGATGTCCATGTAGTTACTTTCCACTCCTTCTGAAATTATCGTTTTTCCCTTTTGGTTTTCAATAGACTTAATCCTAAATACTTTCATCAAACATAAATCTGTGATACTGCTTATGCGCATCAATCGCCAAGCTTCGCCATAGTCATGGTTTTTGTTTTGCATCAATTGTATAGCAGTTTGTACTTGTTCATCGTATTTTTCGGAGAGCAGTTGAAGGTTTGAAAAATCTGCTTCGGGATAATGAATTTTAAGTAAAGCCATCACACAGTAGTTGAATACTCCTCTGTATTCAGAGGTTACACTATCCCCAATTTTCTGATTGCCCAACTCTTCAATGTTTCTAATACGCAGTAGTTTGATATATATTTGGTCGGTTAAAGAAGGTAGTCGCAGTATCTGCCAAGCATTGCCGTAGTCTTGTGCTTTTTTCATAAAAATGTCTTTGCAGTAGATGACTTGTTCTTGATACTGCTGTAAAGTTTTGTCCATGCGGGCAAAGTTAAACAAAGAACTCGGGCAATTTTAACTTATTTCATTTGTGTGAAAAAATCACCTTATCATGAACCAATAATTAGCAAAGTGAAAAGGATTCCTACAAAAAACATAATACCCCCTACTATTGCCCCTGCAAGACCTATACCTCTAAGCCGATATTTTTGTCCAAGAATGCCTAAAACTACCGCACCCGCAGCGATTAGCATACCAAAGATAGGTATCCAAAACAAGAATAAAGATGCGAATGCTAATCCTGCTGAAATGAGGTTAAAAACCCTAAAATCACTTGTTTCTAATGTTTTTTTGAACACTTTTTTGTACAGTACCTCAATAGGTTTAGCTGCCGTAGAAATTTTAGTAATTTTCTGTTGCTCAACCTTATCTAGAGCAAATTTTTTAGTTAAGTCCTCAATAGGTTTATTATTTGTAGCAATGCTACCTGCAAAAACTGTTGAAATGTTTAGATATATGCCTAAAAGCACAGCTATAAGGATTGAAGGTTTCATAATGCAAATATAAATACAGCTCATGACTATTTGGAATTAACTTAGTGTAAATCTTACTCTCACTCCGAAGTTTGTAGCGTTGGAAGGGAATTGGTTGGATATAAATGGCTTGAGCATAGTGCGGTCATAGAATATTTGGATAGTTAAGCGCTGGTTAATCATGTAGTCAATAGAAGGTTTGATAATTATAGTTCTATTTCCTGATAGTAAAGTACTTTGGTCAGAGTCTAATGTGCGCTGCCTTACTTTACTGTTGCGGTAGGTAATATCTAAGCGTATGTCTATGTCATTTTTTAGGGCTAAACTACCACCAAAAAGTTTAATATTTGCTTTTGCTCCGTTGACGCGATAGCCGAAACCGAAGGTAATATCTCTATTACGCGTTTCATTGAGTTGGTAGCTATTCAGGTTCAAAGAAAGCGTTCTGTCCTGCTTGTAGTCTAATTTTGTAGTTATGTTATTTTTCCAATTCATATCTATGCCAACCAAAGGTGCAAACTGTTCAGCAATAGCTATCTGCTGGATAACATACTTGCTATAAAAATTACCTGTAGAAGCTTCAATTTCTGTAGCGCCCTTATCATTTTCTTTGTAATACAGATTATTGGTAAAGCTGGGTATACCATAAGTACATCGGTAAGAATGTGTCAAGGCAATGTTGTTGAAACGCTTTTTGAAAAAGGGTAAAGTAGTCAGACCATTATAATTGACTTGCCAATTCGGTAAAGGAATGGCAGGAAAAGGAGTAAGTGCAAGTCGGTCTGCTTTTTCGTTACCATAGGCACTTCTAAATGCATAGAGTAATACATCTTGAGCTTTTTCATCGTATTCTTTGGCAAATGTACCATACTCATTATAAATTAAATCGCCTGAACTATTCCCATTCTGCTTGCCTAAACGCTGCGAAATAATAGAACGATCTTGGCTAAACTGTTTGAAAAATTTAGAGTTAATTTTGTCCCCTTCAAAGGCAGAGCTTAGAGCAATATAGCTAATGTTGAAGTTTCCATTTTGTGTAGGAGTAAAACTTTGAAAAGTAAATGTAGCAGTGTCATACCTAAATAGTTCACTGTTGTTGGTAGTGTAGTTTCTTGTGCCTGAAATATTTACTCTAAATCCCTTGAATAATTGTACAGAGGTTCTTATGCTAAGATTTTCAGTAGTGTTTTGAGTATATCTTGCTACTACATTCGTTTCTTTAACTAACCAGTTATTTTTTACAGCAGCAGGGCGCATGTCTATTTGACTACCTAATAAAAATTCTGTTAAAGGTGCATTGTATTCTGCATCATAGCCAAGAAACCTTGTACGAGGAATATAACCGGGTAAAGTTGTAGATTGGTTTTTGCTGTAGCTTACATCAATATTTTCAATGCTCAAAATAGTGCGCAGGATATACTTACCTACCTCTTCCCAAGAAAGTTCAATGGGTTCAGGTTTTTTGTCTTTTTCATTATTCGTATTCATCTGATTATTATTTTTAGGGTCTTTACCTGAAAAATTGTTTGTATTAGTAGGTTTGTTAGGTTTAGGAGCAGGGTTTAAAATCTCTTTCAAGAATTTAGACTTATTGTAAAGTTTTACTAAACTAATTTGCCCGTTAATTTGATGGTTTACACTATTGTTTATCACATTACCGAATTTTTCATTACCTATTGGAGCAGTAGTCCAAGAAAAGTTAGCGTTACGAGTATAATTGGCAGAAATGAAATTAAGAGGCTTAAATTTATCAAAAGGTAGTTTGTAGTTCAATGTAATGTTATGGTTGTAGTTTGTATTTCTACCTAACTTCATGAGGTTTTTACGAAGCGTATCTCGTTTTTCATCACTGTCTAAATAGCCAGTAGGTTCATCAACGAAAGCTGTGTTGGTAGCTGTGAAGTTTAATGTTAAACTTTTTGTAATGTCATATTGTAGTGCATAGTTCCGAGTGATTGTAAAGGTTTTATTGAATTGAGGTTGAATATCCGTATTTGGGTCTAACTTTCGGTTTTTGGTAATATCTATAGTTCGGTTGATAGTTGTACCTGCTGTAAAGCTTTTAGGCAGATAAGTGAAGTTAAAGGCAGAAATAAGATTATCTGAACCTGTTTTTTTAGATTTTAATTTTTTGAAAGGTTCAATAGATTTAGGATTAGTAGAATATGCATAGACCAATCCCCCTTGATAGTGTTTATTGGTATGAAATTCCAAGTAAGGATTTCGGTCATATTGATCAGTGTAGGAATAGTTAGCGGTCCAATTGCTGATATCCCAAGGTTGAGGTTTTTTGGTAGAGTTAGCGGGTCTATTTTTCTTAATTTGAGTGAAAGCTATACTTCTGCGTTTATTATAGGTTTGTGCTGCTTTGCGAATAGAGTCTCTTTTTTCTATGGGACTAGCTTGAAGAATAGTATTGAGCTGTACATCTGCATTGAGAGGATTGAATTTAGGATTAACTACCATTTCACCTTGACTGACGAACATGGGCAAGGACAGGTTCCATTTTTTAGGGAACAGTTTGTCTAAATTGACATTACTATTAACGTCATATCGGATAGTTTCATTAAAATTTCGTTCGCTAATTTTTTTCTCTACACTTGCGAATCCGATACCTGAATAGCCTGTTGTACCTGTTATAGTAGCAAAATCAGCGAGTTTAAGATTAGCGCGGGCGTTTGCAGCCCAACCAGGGGCTTCATTGAATTCTGTTACCTGTAATTCATTGAACCATACTTCTGCGCATTTCGAGCTACCATCTTCGCCTGGAATTCGTGGATTTTCTATTCCCAGCATGATATTTCGGATATTACTCAAATCAGGAGTACCGATTACTGTAACATAACCATTTCCAATTTTTGCAGTAAAAGGTACATCTTTGGGATGACCGGTTTGATCTCGCATGGCTTTGGCAAGATTGAGGTCTTCCATAGCGAAGTCAATTCTATCTCGCCACACATCTGCGGGGTTAGTGTAATATCCAAAAGGAGTGGGAGTTACATCAATAGCGTATTGATAGTAGTTGTTAGTTAAGTCTACGCCCATGCGAATAAAAGCACGTATATCGCCTTTCTGAATATCAGGCTGACCGATACGAGACTCTGCGTGTACCCAAATTCTAATTCTTTTATATTGTCTTAAATCATTGACTACTTGTCTAAATACACCACGCGAGTCGCCATCTTTAAGGTCGCATACGCGCAAGCTCAAAGCTGTTTCATTTTGTTGATTCTGGTTAGGAGCTAAAAAGTTGCGCTCTCTAAGTGCGTCAGGTGGGATAAGATAATTTACAGGAGTTCGCCTGCCATTTTCTTCAATGTTTACTGTACCTAATTCAAACAAAGTAGAAGAAAAATTGTCATCAGGTTTAGGTTCGCCTGGAGCAGCTAATGGTAAAGTATACCTGCGCCACTGTCCACCTACTAACTGCAAACGTGCAAAACGTAGTACAACTTGCTTCTCAAATCCTTTGAGATAAATACGAATGAAACGTACAGACTTAAAATCTTGAATATTTCCAATTTGTTTGCGGTTTTCATCAGTCAACGGAATACGGAACAAGTACCAATTAGCATTAACAGGGGCGCCGTTGGGCATATTTGGAGTATTTGAGCTTACTGGGTCAGGAATAGTAATTTTATCCACAATGTAATTAGAACCTACGTTTAAGTCTGCTTTTCTCAAGCTTATATGATATTCATAATAATCATCATTTTGGTCAAGAGTGTTATTTTCGTTCATATCTTCGCTATCGGGTACAGTAGTGGAAGAGTTCGGATTAGTACCTCTGGGTTCAGCGGAGTTACGTTCTAATCCTGAAAAGTTTGCATATCGAGCTAATACATCATTTCCGCTTAAACTCAAATAATGGTCAAAATTATCTGAACTAGGGTCATTAAAAGCAGATTGATAAGCCCCTGAATTTGTGCCAAAATTAGCTGCTAAGGTATTTAGGTAACTTTGAAAAAAAGTACGCTCTTCGGCATCGCTTAGCCCATCTAAACCTACGTCTTGTTTTTCTCTTGCATCAGAAGTGTTATCGAATGCGCGTACAACAGGCTTTAAGGTAGTTACTTTGCCCCAAGCTGTGGTAATAGGAATATTGGAATTTTGAGTTTGAGAAGTCGGTAATCCATTTTCGTATGAAATTTGTCCGTCTTTTAGGACATCTTCGGTCATGTTACCAATGTTAATGTACAAATCTCCGCCGTTTTGAGTAAATTTAGCAGGGTCAAAACCTTGAAAAGGATCCATTAACCAAAATTCCATGTACTCAATGTTAGAGAATTCAAAATCTGTGTTGGTCATAATAGGATACATAATTCCCGCCCAATTTTGAGTAGGATTTTTAAGTGTGCCGTCGGGATTTACATTGGGATTGTAGTTATATGGTCCGCGTTGAGTAGGGTCAAAATGAAGTGTAAGAATAGGTAAAGGTGCATTTTGCCCTGTAGCTAAATCTCGGTTAGGAAATACCTCTTTAGGAAAAATAGGTCTTACTTCATTGAGAGAAATGTCATTGTTAGTAATACCTGCTATACGGGTATCATTATAAAAAGCACTAGCGTCTATATTATACCAAGACAACTTTGCTCTTTGATAGCCTATGGATAAATCATTGTTCAAATTTGCGTTAGAGAATGTAGCAGGAATACTTGCTAATTTCCATCGAGTAGGAGGAATGAGAAGCTCTATGGGCGTTCTTGAACCTTCAAAATCATCAATGTAAGAAATACCTTTTTTACCTAACCCGCGAGTATTAGGATGCCCTGGGCGAAGTTGAGCAAATTCCCCAAAAACATCTAAGGAAGAAATTTCTTTTGTACTGATAAGGGGCAATTTATCTATCATTTTAGTCATAAATCGGGACTCTCTTCGGTAAGCAATGTCAGTTCCCCATATTAAATTTTTGATAGGTTCATCGCCAATATTTACTCGGTTAGTAATAGGTCTTTCAGATTGTTGAATGGCTGTAGCACCAATAATAAAGTTTTTGTCTATCTTATATTCCCATCTTGTACCAACTAAAGTTCGGTTTTGAATAGCAAATAAAGAGTTGGTTTCATAGCTGACTTTAATTTCCTGCCCTGATGCTAATATAGCTTGGTTTAGAATTTTTACTTTGCCAAGCATGTAGTCTACTGTGTAATCTACACCTTCTTGCAGTACTGTACCTCCTGCTTTAACCTGTACAGAGCCTTGTACCACCTGAATAGCATTCAGGGATATTTCTGAACTTGTAGAACTTCTATAGCTGCCGCGCAAAAAGAATTTGTTAAAGTTTGCCCCTTGCGTTCGGGCTACAGTAAGCGTAGAGTCGTACAGCATTCTATACACATACCGCGACGAGTCACCTGCACCTGTTTCCCCTTTCTGTGCCGCTTCCTTGAATTTTTGGGCTAAATAATCGCCAAAAGGTTCAGTGCATGGAAAGATAATTCGCCCTGAAATAGCATCGATAGTTACGTCTTGGATAAAATCAAACTGTCCATCAGCCCCAGGAGTATTGACTTGATTAAATTGGTCTAATCCAAGTAGTTGCAAAAGTGGAGTAGTTTTGATGCTGTTCGGTCCTGTGGGTAGAGTACGCGTACCTTCACCACTTCCCCCATCACGATATACAATTTGAAGTTGAAAATTTTCTTTACTGATATTAAAAGCATCAATACTGTAAATATTTTTCATCATTAGGTCCCAGCTAGGGATTCGGGTATAAGTATTTTGGGAGGATTGTAAAAGTTTAAGAATAAGATTTTTAGAAGCACCGCCTGTGGCTGATGCAGGTACATCTTGGGCAAATGTACCTACTTGGTAAGTTTGTCCGTTGTAAGTATATTGGTATGCTACTGCAAGTACTAAATTATTGTTGTTGATAGGCGCTTTGAGAGAAATGTAGCCTAATTGAGGATTTAGAGTATATTCAGAAGGTTGAAGTTGTCTAAAAAAACGCTGCTCAAATTCTAAGGTAGAAAAACCATTATTGAGTAAAAAGTTAGGTGCGTTTTGTGGGTTTTGGATAGCATCAATAAAAGCTTGGTCAACTAACAGATTGTTATGGTTGGTAGCTGGGATGGGTACAGTTAGTCCTGGAGGTAGAGTAGGGCTGACCTTGGCTTTGTTGTAGATATGAGCAGGGTCAGGTTCGCCTAAGTCAAGTAAAGCAATTCCATCTCGAGGTACGGTTGTAGTTTGCACGTTACCTATGCTGGTTACATATACTTCTATACGGGTAATGAATATTGGAGATTGAATTTGGTTAGTTTGTTTTACGGCAGTGTTGTACATGTCTCTAAAAAAGTGGGCTAAAAAATAGTGTTTGAAACCTTCGTATTGGTCGCAGCCTTTTTCAAAAGTTTGAGATTGTGCGCCTGCTTGGGCAGTAGCTTCTTGCCGTTTACCTCTTTGTTGGGACGCGATACCTGTAACCGTTAATCGCCCAAATTGTAGCTGGGTTTTAATGCCGAATAAGTTTTGCCCACCTGTAATCAATGTACCTGAAAGAGGTAAACTTACATTTCCTGCTTCTATTTTTTTGATAATGTCATCTTCGAAACCTGTATATTCTATTTTGAACTGTTGTTCAAAATCAAAAGTGGCTTTGGTGTCGTAGCTGACGCTAAGCTTGAGTTTCTCGCCAATTTTACCGATAATGTTTAGTTGTAGTTGTTGGTCAAAAAGAAACTGACCTTGTCTTTGCGCGCGTACAGGAATGTTGGGATTTTTAATGTTGTTGTACCTTCCTCCAAAGGTAAGAAATATTGTACCTGATGGGCGAATATCTACAAAGCTTCCCCCAAAAATTTTATCTAACTTTGAGCCTACAAAAAGCGGAGGGATAATCCCGCCTGAAAATTGATTGATGCTGTTTGTGCGTTTATTGTACCAATAGTTTCGGATAGCTTCTTGTTGTTTACGTTTCATGAACTCTTCGTAAGAGATATAGGAGTCTTCGCGGTATTTTTCATCGCCTATTCTTTGTTTGATAGTAAAGCCGCTCAAATCTTCATCAAGTTCATATTCGGTTGTAATGTTTGAAGGTAGAGGAAAGTTGAGATGCTCATTTTTTTTGTTATTCGGATTGAATACATCTCCTTCATCAGGATTGAGCGGAAAACGAGGTTTATCCCCTGTATCTTTCAATATTTTGTAATGCTTGCGTTCCCCTTTAACCACAGTATACTGCGCAGCTATTCCTAAAAACACAAAGCAGGCGAATAGAAAAGACCAGGCGGGAAGCTTCATACCTCAAAAACGAACTTCAAAGATACAACACACAGTTGATTTATTCAAATTATGAGCTGCTACTGTTATTAAGAGTATGTTCTCCTATGTACTTGATTTAGCCGTGTTAAATTTAAGAAATGGCTTGATTTTTTTGGGCGTGCCCCTTGCTAACGCAAGGGTCGGGGCATTCCGCACTGCGCTTCGCTTCGGTACTTCGCTGCGCTTCGTACTGCCTAACGGCATGCTT